>NZ_CEYOSI010000230.1:0-5461 GCF_982879505.1 Candidatus Desulfolinea nitratireducens | reverse complement strand
TGATACAGGAATATCGTTCCGCAGGGCGAGGGCAAGATGCTCTAGCTGGCTTGCAGGTGATTGAGCAGCCCAGACCCGCAACAATGGACGAGATGCTGGCAGAGTTATCCGTGGAGACCTTGCAAGCGGTGCTGGAAGAGTTGCCTGCCGAGCCACACTTTGCCATCTGGCAGGCGAAGTTGAATCAGGCAATACGAGTATTGACGGTGGCAATGCCTGTAGAGGTGAGGATGTAACGAAGAAAAAGCGGGGACGTCTTTCCCAGATGCCCCCGCTTTCCAAATAAAGAAAATGCCTGATAAAATACAGAACGTATGTTCTATTTATTAAGTTGACTATTATAACAATTTTGTTATAATAAAGGAGAAAGAAACCCGATGTGGAAGATTCTTTTTTATGAAG
Source organism: Candidatus Desulfolinea nitratireducens (assembly GCF_982879505.1). NCBI lineage: Bacteria > Bacillati > Chloroflexota > Anaerolineae > Anaerolineales > Candidatus Desulfolinea > Candidatus Desulfolinea nitratireducens. Next base: position 5,059 of record NZ_CEYOSI010000230.1, on the reverse strand, counting down.
ATCGTCGCAGGAAAAGCCCTGTTTTAGACTTCATGAACAGCCTGAGCGCGAAGGATCGAGCGAAGGTCAATAATGCCCTGAGACTGCTTGAAGAATTTGGTGTGAAGCTGAAGATGCCCCACGCCCGACATATTCAAGGAAAACTCTGGGAACTGCGTCCGGGAGCAAACCGCCTATTCTATTTCATTTATATTGATGACCAGATCATTCTGCTGCATGGTTATCGAAAGCGTAGCCAGAACGCTCCCGCGAAAGAGATAGCAACAGCATTACGATATATGCAAAAATTTATGGAGGAGTAAGATGGTTCCAATTTCTAAGACCACATTCCAGGATTGGCAAGAAAAGCAAAATCAGGACCCTGACTTTGTTGCTGAAAGCCTTGAACTCGAGACAGGCTATCAGATTACGCGTTTGCGCATCTTGCAAGGACTGACTCAGGAAGAACTGGCCGAGAAGGTAGGTACACGCCAACCTTCGATTGCGCGTTTGGAAAGCGGGCGAAGTTTACCAAGCCTTTCTTTCTTGGAAAAAATTGCTGATGCTTTAGATGCCAAGATAGAAATAAAGGTCATTCCTAAGGCTATATCTTGATAACAAAAAGGCCTGCTAAAAAGCAGGCCTTTTTTTGTTTAACGGCGAAATAACGGCGGTTTATCGCCGGGGATGTTTTTTTATGCATGCACAAATAAGGCAATATGAGTAAAGAGGATACAAATCTGTACTCTTTTTGCTGAAGTAAAGTCCTATTTACATAAGCTATATATGAGACTAATCTATCAATTTCCAAGAATGAGCAAATCAAAAATTAGAACCTCTGAGCAAAAGGTCGCAAGCTCCAGTCCTGTGCAAGGGGGCTAAAAGCGAAAAAAGCACTTTTTACAGGTGCTTTTTGGTAACGGGGGCAGGACTCGAACCTACAACCTCCGGGTTATGAGCCCGAAGAAACGAAAGAAGGCTTAGAGCGTTTATCTTTATCATTATTGACATTCGCGTAAATTGGTTAAGAGAGCGTCTGAAAACTATATTCCAGCGCCAGACCCGAAAGGTTTTCTCACGAATCCGTGTATCAAAAGGGGATTTTGCATGACAGAATCTTTTCCAACGAGACTACTTTGGAAACCTTTCGGGTCTTATCAGGAACTTAACTAATTTTTGTGAAAGTCAATAGCTAACCCGACGGTCTACAGTGCACAAGGAACTAAGGGCGGCAGGTTGGTATTTGGGGTGATTCAATAAGGATTGAGGAAAAATGCCAAGCAGACAAATTCTCATCCTCTAAATCTGGATTTTTGACTCCAGAGATATTTACTATGGCAGTATATAAACCCAAAGCTTTTCGCTATATACTTCTTCTTTCGTATTTCCTTTCCAGGCTACAGGCAATTCAAGATCAAAGCGAATCCCTGCATTCAAAATAGTCATCTCAAATGAAGAAATCCCTTTGCGCCACGGGATAAGCGGGTGCTGATTTGTCCTTTTGCTTAGTTCCCGCCGCATTTCTCTGGATAATGTACGCAGAGCCATTGGTGAGAGTAAAGAAAAGACCAGCGTTTTGAACTGCTCCCATAAAACTGGACACGAAAAAGAAAAGACCCCAAAATTTGTTAAAGCTAGAAATCCCCATCTGGTTAGGTTGTTGGGAAATGTTAGTTTTGTGCTAAATTCAGGGATTATGGAAACGTTGCTGAATGCTTATTCTAAAATTAGTGAGAAGGTGGCGGAATTGATATATGGGGATTGGGATGAGTAGTTCGGTGTTCAAAGTGGGATTATGTTAATACAGGCGCGCGTGTAAAAGAGTGTCAGCTTTGTGAATTAGACGATGAAGAGCAAGCACTCATCAAATCTGTTATGCAGCAGCTACAATTCTCTAAGCGGATTAATAATTCGTCAAAGTGTAAATAAGAGCTTGCGTTATTTACACTTTGTAGATAAAATGTAAATATATCCATCGTTATTTACAGGTGTATCTATGAATCCAAGTGAGTTTTCTAAATCAGCATCGGGGCGCCTTATCCAAACAGATAGTGGGTATTGGGCGTTTATTCCTGCCCCCCTGCATCCAGAAGTTCAATGGTCTCCGAAATTGGTGACCTTGTTATCTGAAGCTGAACGCGCCTTAGCGCAATTGGCCGAAGTTGGGCAATCATTTTCGCCCACTAGGATTTCAGTAAAACCATTTGTGCGTCAAGAGGCAGTAATCTCTTCACGCATCGAAGGTACGCGCACATCGTTGAGGGAATTGTACTCCTATGAAGCGGGGCATTTATCTTTTCTTGAAGCAGATACCGATGCACAGGAAGTCCAGAATTATGTGCAGGCGATGGAATATGGATTGGAGCGTCTGGAGACGCTACCTGTCAGTTTACGTTTTATTCGGGAGCTACACGAGAAGTTGATGCGCGGCGTGCGTGGCGATATTTGGACGCCTGGAGAGTTTCGGCGTAATCAAAACTGGATTGGTGCGTCCGGCTCAACTATAGAAACAGCCAGATATGTGCCACCTCCTGTTGAAGAGATGCACACTTGCCTGCATGAATTGGAAGATTTTATTCATGCACCTTCTGATTTGCCTTTACTGATTCGTTTGGGGATGATCCATGTACAGTTCGAAGCCATTCATCCATTTTTGGATGGAAACGGGCGCGTGGGACGCTTGCTTATTTCGCTCTTGCTTTGTGCTTGGGATTTGCTTCCTCAGCCTTTTCTGCATTTGAGCGTTTTTATAGAAGCGCATCGTAGTGAGTACTACAAATATCTGCTGGCTGTCAGTCAAAAGGGAGACTGGGAGGCTTGGTTAAGTTTTTTTTTGACAGGAATACGAGAGCAATCACTTGAAGCGAAAGCGCGAGTTAAAGAGTTGGTAAATTTGCGCGAAAGCTATAGTCAGCAATTAGAAAAAGAGCGTACTTCTGAGCGTTTGATGCAGGCTATTGACTTTATTATGGATCAACCCGTTTTATCTGTTCGCCAATTAGAAGCTGGGCTAAATCTGAGCAATTATCTCTCAGCTCAACGTTTGGTAGCGAAGCTAGAAAAATATGACATATTGCAGGAAGTAACAGGGCAAGCCCGTAATCGTATTTATCAAGCAGATGGAATTTTACGAGCAATTCTTGAGCCAATCGATGCGCCAAATAACGCGTTTTAGTTGAAAATAATGAGCATTTGGTTTACATCAGACACACATTTTGGACATGCCAATATCATCCAGTACTGCGATCGCCCTTTCACTACTCTCTCTGAGATGGATGAGGGTTTGATAGCAAACTGGAATCAAGTTATTCAACCAAATGATATTCTTTATCACTTAGGCGATTTTACGCTTGGCGGACAAGAACAAGCTACCAATTATTTTGCTCGTCTCAATGGAAAAATCTCAATTGTTCCAGGCGGACATGATAAAAAATGGGCATCAAAAGGAGAATATCTCTCCAAATCTGGGCATCCTATTGTTATTTTGCCTCCGTTGGCAACCATCAAGTTAAATATCTCTGGCGTTGAGCAGCCTCAATTGATTGTATTATGTCATTATGCAATGCGAGTTTGGGATCGCTCTCATTATGGAAGTTGGCATCTTTATGGGCATTCACACTGTGGTCTTCCATCATATCCTAATAGCCGAGATGTTGGTATAGATTGTTGGAATTATTTTCCTGTGTCCTTAGAGCAAATTTCTGATGAAATAGGCAAGGCAGAAAAGTGATTGTAATAAACGAAAAGATCATCTTCGGGTAGCATAAGGCTAATTTCTAAACGTAAAATAAAAGAAGAAGGTTATTCACAAATTTTTGAAGAGTTTTCTTCTTTTACTGAGCTAATATATATAGGTAGATTTACATAAGTTAATTTGGGCTTTCCCCGCATATTCTCCGACATACTGCACTTCGGCTTTGGCACAAGAAAGTGAGCGATGATCGCACGGCCGCTGCTTAGATAGGGAATAGCGAATCAACAATGAGAAAGTACGATGCTGTACAAAGGCAAGGTGTGATAGAAGCGGCTGAGTTGATTTAGCCTTTGGTATTAACGAAAATGGCGATGGCATCCCATCGTCATTTTCATAAGTCGCTGATCCGAAAAGACAGTTAAAAGCTAGGCATGTTCCGAAACAGGTACTTCTTTTTCAATGAGAGCAGCCCTGTCTGTGGCAGCTTCCAGGTCATAGCGCGTTTGCAACCTAAGCCAAACTTCGGCGCTGGTTCCAAAATAACGCGCCAAGCGCATGGCAGTATCTACTGTAATCGAACGCTTGCCTTTAATAATCTCACTAATACGGATTGGCGTAACTCCAAGATCTTTTGCTAAACGATACTGGCTCAATCCAAGTGGTTTAATAAAATCTTCCAGCAACACTTCGCCGGGGTGAATTGGGGATAACATCGTATCCATTTGTGCCTCCATACTGCCACGAATTTTTGTTTTTAAAGTGGCTTTACTTCCGGTAAATCCACCTCAAGCAAATGCCTGTTAGTGGTAGTCAACAATTTCGACATCTCTTGCACTATCACCTGTCCAAACAAAGCAAATTCTCCATTGATTATTAATGCGAATGCTATGTTGTCCTTCTCTATCACCTTTTAGTTTTTCAAGTCTGTTACCAGGTGGGGATAACAAATCCTGTAAGTCAATTGCGTTATCCAGATAAAGCAGCTTTCTGCGGGCGGTTCGTTGAATGTCCCTTGGCAGTTTCGTTGAAACTTGACCGTGAAATATCTTTTCTGTTTCGGTGGACACAAAAGATGTTATCATGTCAAAATAGTATCACGATGCGGTATTATCGTCAAGCGATAGTAAAAAAAGATGTGTAATTATTATTACAGAGCAACATTCAAAAAGCACAAAATGTTAGATGAAATGGAATAATAAATTTCTATTTACATGAGTTATTCTTAGCTTATTTGTTCTGTTTTCTGGTATAATTACAGGGAGAAAACAATAAAAAAACAACCCGCAAGTGTGCGCTAACACACAAGCGGGTCTGACCCCCGCCGTGGGACCAGCCACGACGAAAGCTGATGCGAATTATAGCACGGCGGGCACTTTGAAAGGAGTC
>NZ_CEYOSI010000229.1:0-5474 GCF_982879505.1 Candidatus Desulfolinea nitratireducens | reverse complement strand
CCCCATCTCTCTGTAGACAGAGCCGTTGTGCTTTCAGAGGGAGCCGCTGTAAACATTATGGTACGAAGCGATAATGCTGTGCTAAGCGTAGACGGGCAAAAACCGATCGGGCTGGACGAAGATGACCGTGTTGATGTTCACGCGGCGGAATACTCCGCCAAATTTGTGCGCTTTGGCGACCTGGGTTATTTTTATCGTAATCTGACCGCTCTTATGAATCAAAATCCATCTACAGGACTTACAAGATGACCGAAACACTTTATTGTGCCAATCACCCCGGAAGAGAGACCTCCCTTCGTTGTAACCGCTGTGAAAAATTGATCTGCGCCAAATGTGCAGTCCACATGCCAACAGGCTATCGCTGCAAGGAATGTGTAAATGAGCAGAAAAAAGTCTTCGATAACGCTGAGTGGTATGACTATATTATCGGGCTTGTCTCAGCATCCGTTCTTTCGTTGATCGCCAGCGGCATCATTACGACAATCTCTTTTTTCGCGGGCTTTTTCATGTTTTTTATCTCCATGGCCATCGCGGGTGGCGCAGCAACCCTGATCAGCAAGATCACTCTCCGTCTGCTTCGTGGTCGCCGCTCCAAAAAACTTTTTTATATCAGCACGACTGGCATTATCCTTGGTGCTTTGCCGGTGATTGGATTCTTTCTCCTGACCGGTAATTTCTACTCCATCATCTGGCAGGGAATTTATCTCTTTATCGCCGTTCCCGCCGTATTTTACGGACTCTCAGGCTTCAGACTATAACCTTATGCTTACAGAAATTCGGATTGAAAATTTTGCAATTATCGACAAACTCGACTTGAGTTTTGGACCCGGTCTCGTCATTCTCACAGGAGAAACAGGCGCGGGAAAATCCATTATTCTTGACGCGGTCGAAGTTCTTGTTGGCGGGCGAGCCGATACCAGCATGGTGCGCTCAAATGCGCAGCGGGCTGTTGTTGAGGGTACTTTTCACCTTGCGGGGAATGAGCGAAAAGCTATTAACGAGATGCTCAAAGCTGAAGACCTGCTCGACGATGAAAATTATCTTACCCTTAGTCGGGAGATCAAGGCCGAAGGACGCAGCATAGCACGTGTCAATGGCCGAACGGTAAAGATCGGGATGCTGAAAGCATTGGGAAGTTTTCTGGTCGATATTCATGGCCAATCAGAACATCTTTCCCTGCTCGATACGCGCGCCCACCTCGGCTTGCTCGACCGCTATGCAAACGTGGAGCCGGCCCTCAACACCTACCACACAACCTACAAAAAACTGACCGCCCTTCGCACCGAACTCACCAAGTTGCGCCGGTTGCAAGAAGATTCCGAACGCCGCGTAGAATTGCTAAGCTATCAGGCTGAGGAGATCGAAGCCGTCAAACCCGTACCTGGGGAAGACGAGACTCTCAAGGAGGAACGTGATCGCCTTGCCAACGCCGAAGCGCTCGCCTTCCAGGCACAGGAGGCACTTTCTGCCCTCGACGAAGGGACGCCCGAATCCGCTGCGATCACCGACACCTTTGGGGAAGCAAGCCAACATCTCGCCGCCCTGGTAAAAATAGACGCCTCCCAGGCTGAATTATCTGAGCGAGCCGAGCTGCTTCTCGAGAATCTTACCGAACTTTCCCGAGACCTGCGTGCCTACCTGGAGAATATCGAATTCAGCCCCTCCCGTCTTGAAGATGTGGAGGAACGCCTTGCGCTGATCCAGAGCCTTAAACGAAAATATGGCGGCTCGATTGAAGCTGTGATCGCTTTTGGCACAGATGCTCTCACGCAGTTGGAAAATATTTCCACGGCCTCCGAGCGGATGGATGAACTCGAAGGTGGCGAGAAGATTTTGCTCAAGCAACTTGCTGAAGAGGGTAAAAACCTCTCTGATTTGCGCAAAGTTGCATCTCAGAAAATGAGCAAGGGTATCGTCGCGGAGCTGGCTGATTTACGCATGGCCGCCGCGAATTTCGCTGTTGATTTCAAAACTCTGCCTGATGATACAGGGCTTCCGCTAAATGGGGAACGGGTTGCTTTTACAGATAAAGGCTTTGATCAGGTCGAGTTCATGCTTGCCCCCAATCCTGGCGAGGGGCTTAAGCCTCTTGTCAAGGTCGCCTCAGGGGGCGAAACCTCGCGGATGATGCTCGCCATGAAAAATATCCTCGCCCGCGCGGATGAGGTTCCCTCGCTGATCTTTGACGAAATTGACCAGGGCATCGGCGGAAGGATCGGGATGATCGTAGGTGAAAAGCTTTGGCAACTGGGGCGGCAGCATCAGGTCTTTTGCGTGACCCATTTACCTCAATTGGCTGCTTTTGGCGATCTGCATTTGCAGGTCCAGAAATTACTCAAAGATGGACGCACGCTGACACATGTTGAACCATTGGAGAAGGAAGCCCGGCTTCTTGAACTGGCACAGATGCTCGGCGATGTAGGCGAAGGAACGGTGCGCTCTGCGCATGAGATTTTACAAAACGCACAGGAGATCAGAAAAGCCTAGCCCTTGAATTCTATTTTCATGGTACGATGATTTTTTGGAGGGGTGCGCCCCTCCTTTTTTATTGGTTTTTTAAGCGAGAAGAATTATGCTGAATATTCGTTTACTTGGCCCGCCCCTCGTCTACCTGAATGGTGAACTAATTACCATTGATAGGCGTATGACGCGGGCCTTGCTTTTTTATTTGGCAGCCTTTGGAAAGCCAGTTGGGCGAACTCAATTGGCCGAGCTTTTCTGGCCGGAAGAAAGTGATGAAAAACAACGGCGTCAATTACGTGGGACATTAAATAAGTTACGTAACGCCTTACCTAATAGCGAGTATATTCAAACATATCAGGATACGATCGCTTTAGATTTTGAGCGGGTTTCAGTTGATGTGCAGGAATTCAGAGAATTGATCACTGGTGCGGGTAATTTTCTCATAACCTGGCATCAAGATCAGCCTTTGCCCGTTCATATTTATCAACAACTTGTGAAGGTGGCCAAACTCTGGCACGGCTCCGTCTTTATCCATAGCGAGGTGATGTCTGTCTCGCAAGCATTGGAACAATGGTGGATGCAAACAGCCCAAAGTTTGGAGCATCAATATATGTCTGTGCTAAAGAGTTTGATCAGACATGAAAATATTATCGGCGCGAATGAGAAAGCCCTTCCCTGGCTGGAAACTGCCCTTGAGATTGATGATCTTGACGAAGAACTTCATTATAGTTTACTGATCTGCTTGCTAAAAATTAGTCCGTCTGAAAAAGTTCGCCAACATTACGCTGGTATAAGGACATTATTTAAAGAGAAACTGGATGCGCCGCTTCCGGAGAGAATCCGCTCTCTGGAGCCTTTGATCTTCTCGAATAGGGAGGCAAGCTCCTCGCGCGCTCGTGCCGAATGGCCGATCAGGTCAAGCATTCACGTTCCCTTTGTCGGGCAACAGGATGCCGTTCAAACCCTAAAAAAGAATTATCTAAATGGAGTGGCAACTCTTATTTTGGGAGAAGCGGGGGCGGGAAAAACTCGACTTGTGCAGGAGGTTTACCAATCATTGGAAGTTACACCCCGATTATTGCTTTTGCCCTGCTATCTGGCGGATGAAAATCTCCCATACCAGCCCTGGGTCGATATGTTGCGTAATTCTATTGATGAGCATATTTGGCAAGAGCTTTCGGCTTTATGGGCCGAACCACTGACAATGCTATTACCCGAGCTGCGTGAAGGACGGAGCGATTTGGGGGGAAGGTTGGGAGACTCTTACGCGAGACCGATAATTTTTGAGGCAACAAAAAACCTTTTAGCTTTAGTCTCCAAAGAAGAACCCTGCCTCCTTTTTGTGGACGATGCACAGTGGGCAGATGATGCCACCCTGGGACTCTTGATGTATTTGGTGAAGCAATCATCTTCTGATCTGGGAAATCTGCGCCTGGTGATTACTTCTCTTATCGAGGGGAAAACATCTAGTCGGGATCAATTATTGATCGGGGCACTAAAAGATCAAATAGAAGTTATTGAAATGCTTCGATTGACTGAAAAAGATATTTCGGATTTGGCTTTTCACTTATTGGATGAAAATTTATCATCAACAGTTTCGGGGCGCTTATTACATGAGACAGGCGGAAATCCTTTCTTTTTACTGGAGATATTATCCGCGATCTGGGCATTGCCGGATCGAGGAAATCTGGAAACCAGCCTGCCAGTGCCCGCCAGTGTGAATAGACTAATTTTGCAGAGACTGGAACCTCTATCAAAAGACGCTAAGGATATTTTGATCCTTGCTGCGATACAGGGCAATTCCTTTGAGCTTGCCCTTTTAGAGAAGTCAGCTGCCCTCTCCTCAAGTGAAATTACACCTATTATCAGCGAATTGATAGGTGCGCAATTGATTCGCAGCACAAGTCAAAAATATGGGCTTGAATATGCCTTCGTACATGAAATAATTCGGGAAGTATTAATTTCTTCCCTGACTCCAATCCAAAGCCGCTTATTGAATAAATCAGTGGCCCAGGCATTAGAAGCACAGAGCGGGGAACACCTGGATCCCCAGGCTGCTAAATTGGCAGAACATTATGAAAAAGCAGGCGAGCTCTCTCACGCCTTTGACCTCTGGGTGAGAGCTGGGAAATACGCCTATCATCTTTTTTCACAGGGTGATGCAACTATCTCCTATCAACGAGCTAAATCTCTAATTGACAGTACTATTCTAAAAAATGAGCAGATTTATAATCTCTATTCAGCCTGGGATATGTTGCTCTTTACCAATGACGATCCCGATACTTTGGAAGGGTTAATGCAATCCCTTCTCTCAATTGGTGAGGAGCGTGGCAGTGTGCTACTGATTGGAGCAGCTTGGGATGGCATGGGTGATGTCTGTATGATCCGCAACCAATTTGAAAAAGGCCTGGCTTATTCTGACAAAGCCCTGGAGTATCTTGAAACAAGCAACCATATTGTTGCACAAATGAATGCCCAGATCCATCGAGGCGTTTTTCTTTATATGCTGAACCAGTTTGCTGGATCCCAGGAACCTTTTCAGATCGCGTTACGGTTAGGAGAAGAAAATCAGGAGCAGGAGATTCTGGCTGCCTCAGGACATGCAAATTATCAAATGGCTGTTTCCTGGGTGGGGATGGGTTGGCCAGCTAAAGCACTTGAATACGCCAGGCGCTCTTTACGTGAGTTGACCATTTCAAGAGCCATACAAGATCCAACTATTGCACACAGCATCATGGGGTTGGCATACTATTATCTTGCAGATTACAAAGAAGGCAGAAGTCATGCTCTCCAAAGCATTGCTCTGGCAATCCAAACAGATTATTGGCGCATGCTGGGATATGCATCTGCCTATGCAGGGTTTAACGAAACAGAGCTGGGCTCCCTTGGTGCCGCCTGGAATCATGCGCAAAAAGCAATCAGGGTTGGCAAGAGACATAACCACTCTGAAATTTCTTCCATGGGCTATAAGATTTTGGGAGATATTTACATGCGGCTGGAGGCACTCCCGC
>NZ_CEYOSI010000228.1:0-5475 GCF_982879505.1 Candidatus Desulfolinea nitratireducens | reverse complement strand
CCGAGTTTGACGCCCACCATCACGAAGACCGCGACTCCTGCATCCACGCCCACACCAGCCTGGGTCAGACGCGGACCGGGGATCGTGCGCACCACAATCCTGCTCTATCATCACGTCGCCATCTCTCCGATTGAAAGCCAGTATTATATTCATCCTGAAAATTTCGCACAGCAAATGCAGGCACTTGATGAATGGGGCTTCACGCCGATCCCCCTTTCGCTGTTGGTAAAAGCGATCACGGAAGGAGCAGAGCTGCCCCCGAAGCCAGTCGTCATTTCTTTTGATGATGGACGGTTGGATATTTACGAAAATGCTTTTCCGATCATGCAGAAATATGATTTTCAAGGTGTTTTTTATGTGCTCAGCGGCGGGTTGAACGATGAAACATTGGTCGGTGTTGATGCGTTGAAAGAAATGGCAGCAGCGGGCTGGGAGATCGGCAGCCACAGTCACAGTCATGCTGACCTTTCCAAGCTTAATGAGAATGACTCGTACCGCGAGGTGGTTGATTCTCGCCGTTCGCTGGAGAAGGCTTTAGAGCTACCCATTACCTCTTTTGCCTATCCATTTGGGGCGGTTACGGATACTGCTGGAGCTCAAGTTCATATCGCAGGCTATCAATCTGCTGTAGGGCTGGGATATACCGACCATCAAGGGCCGGGCAATCTCTTTTATTTACAGCGCCGCCCGATCAGTTGGGATTATGATCTGAAACGGTTTGCGATTGTTATGGGCTGGGAAGGACCGCTCAGGGTTGAAGAAACGCCTGCGCCCTGAGAGGGTTAGAATAGGTGAGGAACACCACCAAAAAAGGAGAGTGACATGAAAAAAATTCTTTCGATCAGTTTGGGGTCAGAATCACGTGATCACAGTACCATTCACGAGTTTTTAGGGGAAAAATGCGAAATCACACGGAAGGGCTTCAATGCCGATATCGATAAAGCCATTGAAGCCTATAAAGCATACGATGGCAAAGTAGATGCCTTTGGCGTCGGGGGCATAGAGTTTTATCTTGGCGTGGGGGAGAGGCGCTATTATTTTAAAGAGGCCAGGAAAATTCGAGCAGCGATCAAGAAAAGTAAAGTTGGCGATGGCAACGGGATTAAGGGGCTGCTTGTTAAACGCGCCCTTCAAGCTCTCGAAGTGAAGCTAAATGAAGAAGGAAAAACCCTTAAAGGGATGAAAGCCTTGAAAACCAATGCGGTGGATCGCTACGTGATGGCAGCCGCTCTTGTCGAAGCCGGCTGTGATACAACTTTTGGCGACCTGATGTTCTCGCTAAATCTCCCGATTCCGATTCGAAGTTTAAGCGGAGTACGCTTTATGGCAGCAGCTTTATTGCCCTTTATCACCAAGATGCCTTTCAAATGGTTTTACCCGCTTGGCTCGGAACAGGATAACGACCCAGAGCCAAAATGGACGAAATATTATGAGGAAGCTACGGTTCTCGCTGGTGATTTTGTCTCCATCCGCGCAAGTATGCCCGATGATCTGAAAGGCAAGATTGTTCTCACCAACACAACAACCGCGAAAAACGTCGAAGAACTTCGTGAACGTGGCCTCCATATTCTTGTCACCTCCACGCCCCGTCTCGAAGGACGTACTTTCGGCACCAATGTGATGGAAGCCACTCTTCGGGCGCTGATCGATAAACCAGATGACCAAATTACCGAAGCTGATTTTCTGGATATGATCGAACGGATCCCATTAGAACCAAATATTGAAGTGTTGAATTAAACTAAAACATGAAAAGTGATGAGTGATTTTCACGTATCACTGATCACTTTTTTTTAAAATGACCGACCTTCACGATCCCGATTACTTCCTCGAACTCCAAACCAAAACGGGATGGGGAAAAATGCTGCGCTCCTTCGCAGCGTGGCTTGACCCAAAACCTGCCTCCCTTATCATAGACGTGGGAACCGGTCCCGGTCTTCTTCCCGCCATCTTCACTCAAAAAGGCTACCGCGCCTTTGGCGTAGACTCATCTTTTAAAATGTTCCGAGATGCTCTCCACCCCAATCTCATCCTGGCGGATGTTTTATCCTTGCCTTTTGAAGCTTCAACTTTCGACCTGATCACCGCCTCCAATCTGCTCTTCCTGCTTCCGGAACCGATAACTGCCCTCCGCAAGATGGCTCGACTTCTCAAACCGGATGGCGAGATCGGTCTGCTCAACCCCTCTGAAAATATGAGCATCTCTGCCGCAACAGCTCTCGCGGACGAGCGCGGTCTGGAAGGTTTGGCTCGTGAGTCCCTGCTCAATTACGCGGCCCGCGCTGAGCGATATACCCGTTGGCGTGAAGTTGATTTACGTGAGCTCTTTGCTGGCGCCAATCTCATTCTGACAGATACCACCACCAAAATGGGGGCTGGCCTGGCCCGCTTTGTGCAGGGGAAACTTCTCTCTCCTTGACCATCCTCCCTTATCTTGTCTATAATCGAAGTTGTGATAAATATTGGCCCAATTATTTGAAGTCTCCTAAATCTATTTGTAGAAGGAATTATGAAACGAAATATTTTATTATCTAGGAATATCTCTAAATTTATTGGTGTGTTTCTACTTTTTACTCTTACCTCTTGTTCCCCAACACCTGCATCCCCCGCGCCAACAGAGGCAATTCAGCCTCCATCAGAAACGCCTCTTCCTGCCACAGAAATCACTATCCCGACCGAAACTATCGTCCCTACGCCATCGCCCATCCCAATGGAACGGGCGCAATATACGCTCTTTGCTATCCTCGATTATGCAGCCAAAAAAGTCGAGGTAGAAGAAAGCATTCTCTACCCCAACAAAAGCGGGGAAACACTCAATGATCTCCTCCTGGCAGTAGAACCGAATTACTGGCCCAGCGGATTTGTTCTTCATGAAATATTTGTAGATGAAGTTCCTGCGAATTACACCCTCGAGGGACAAAGGCTGATCATTCCCCTCACCACACCATTAACACCAAACCAAAGCATAGAAATAAATCTGCGCTATACCCTCAATCTACCTTTCGCAGAACAAGGCGATCCCAGCGTGATACGTGCCAGAATATACGGCTATACAAATCGACAGGTCAACCTGACCAATTGGTATCCCTTCGTTGTGCCGCGCCAAAACGGGGAGTGGATATTGCCAGAGCCCTGGTATTTTGGCGAGCATCTCGTTTACGATGCCGCAGATTACGAAGTCAACTTCAAAACCAACGATCCAGCGGTGGTCGTGGCGGCCAGCGCTAACGCCGAATCCAATGCCGAGTGGACAAGATACAAGCTGGAGGCCGGGCGTGCTTTCGTCCTATCCGCCAGCCCGGAGTTTAAGGTTTTCAGCACAGAAGTTGGCGGTATTCGAGTCTACAGTTATTATTATCCACTTTTCGAAATCCCAGCGGAAGAGGTGCTGAACGTGACTGCGAAAGCCATTGAGCTTTACAGCCAGCTTTACGGACCCTATCCTCACAATTCGCTCAGCGCAGTGCAAGGTGATTTCAACGATGGGATGGAATACTCTGCCCTTTATTTTCAATCGCACGGATTTTATAATACCTACGACGGCACTGTGCAAAATTATCTCACCTTTGTTTCGGCGCACGAAACCGCGCATCAGTGGTTCTTTGAAAGCGTCGCCAATAATCAGGCTGACGAACCCTGGCTCGACGAAATGCTCTGCACATACAGTGAGCGCATCTATTACGAAAATTATCATCCTGAGGCGATCAATTGGTGGTGGGCCGCCCGTATGTTTGACTACACTCCCAACACCTGGGTGGATCTTTTGGTCAGCGAAAATCCAACCGAGCGTGCCTATTGGGGGTCATCTTATTTTCATGGCGCATATTTCCTCGAAGAATTACGCGCCCGCATCGGTGATGAGGTCTTCTTCGCCTTTTTGAAAGATTACCGCACCCAAAACGCTCAGAAAATTGGTACAGGGGATGATTTTTTCCGCATCCTGCGCGAGCATACAAAGGTCGATTTCTCGGATTTGACGATAAAGTATTTCAGGGCGCCGCATTAGCAATGCGATCTCTCCGCGCGTTCTGCGTTCTTTGTGTGGGGCTCATTCTGATCGGATGCAATCTCATGGCACCTGCCACCTTCCCCACAGCGGAACCAACTACTTTCCGCCTGATCACTGAGATCCCCAACGCGACCATCACCCCAACAGCATTCCGCCCGTCTGCAGGGACAAAGATCCCCACTCTACCAATCATACCCACACCAACAAGTACACCCTCCCCCCCGACAGAAACCAGCATCCCATTAACAGGGTCTCCACCCACCGCAGCCTCCAAAGATGATTCCAGGAACCTGGATGAGGCCAGCCCTCAATATGAACTCGTCGCTGAACTGGACTATGCATCCCACACCCTCGATGTAGACGAAACGATCACGTACACCAACCAGACCGGGGGTCCCCTGAACAGTTTGGTGTTAAACGTCGAGGCAAATCGCTGGGGAAATTGCTTCAACCTAAAGGGTATCATGCTGAATGGCGTCCCCGCCACACAAACACTGAGCGGTGCAAGGATGGAAATTCCCTTGGGAGTGAGTTTAGAGCCTGATGAGGCGATCATCCTGGAGATCACGTATTCGCTAAACATTCCACCAAAACAATACGAGGAGGTCTTTGGCTATGTAGGTTATCAAACAAACCTTGTGAACTGGTATCCCTTTGTTGCGCCATATAACAATCAGCGAGGCTGGATTTTGCATGAGCCGAGCGGAGTGGGCGAACATCTTGTTTATGATGCCTCAGATTTTGATGTTCGGTTAAAAGTAAAAGGGGATGAGGATCTCATTGTCGCAGCAAGTGCCGAAGGGAATACAGAGGGGAATTGGACTCGCTACGAACTCAAGGGAGCTCGAACTTTCGCCCTATCGATCAGCCCAATATTTCAGTCACAGACGGAAGCAAATGAACAGGCGAGTGTGACGAGTTTCTATTTCCAGAATTATGAAAATGCCGGGAAAGGCATCCTTGAGGCCGCATCCGATGCGATTGAGATTTATAGTGACCGATTTGCACCCTATCCATACGAAAGTTTGAGCATCGTCCAAACCCAGCTTGCAGACGGGATGGAGTACGACGGGCTGATCTTTATGGGCAGCAAATTTTATGATGAATATAACGGTACGATCAAGAATAATTTGATCTCAATCGGGGTTCACGAGGTTTCGCATCAGTGGTGGTTTGGGATGGTGGGGAATGATCAGGCGCTTGAGCCCTGGCTGGATGAGGCCATGGCGCTCTATAGTGAACGGATTTATTATGAGGTCACCTATCCCTTCCCGGTAAATTGGTGGTGGCGTTTTCGGGTTACCTGGTTTTCACCCTCTGGCTGGGTGGATACGACAATCTATGATGGGTATGGTTTTCGCGGTTATACCAACTCAGTTTATTTACGAGGAGCACAGTTTTTGGAGGCGATCCGCTTCAGGATTGGAGAAAAAGCATTTAATGCCTTTTTAAAAGATTTCGCGACAACC
>NZ_CEYOSI010000227.1:0-5488 GCF_982879505.1 Candidatus Desulfolinea nitratireducens | reverse complement strand
TGAGAAAATACGATAATTTCAATTCTACCCATCCTTGGGAGGATCATCATCAAGAAAACTCTTTAGCTTCTGAGTAAAGAGTTCCGGTTCATCCAGCATAATAAAATGTCCGGCGTTCTCAAATCTTTCAATTCGGGCAGAAGGAATACCTTCAAGCATGGGTTTCCATTGATGTGGGCTAACGATATTATCCAGGTCACCAAACATCCCCATTGAAGGGATGTTAATCTCCGAGAGCATGGGGATTAAATCTGTGCGACGCAGGGAGGCAATACTAAGCAAGAATGATTCAAGGGTTGTCCGCGACAGGTCCTTGTCCATCATTTCAGCAAAACGCGGATCGCGGCTAATAAATGGAGAGGCAACCCGCATTGCCCAGCGAAAGGCCCACATTGCATTAAAAAGCATAAACGCGATAGACCGATATCCGGCCAGCTTTAAAGGCCAGGCCAAGGAAGAACCGGCAATCGGAGAACCGATCACCACCACCTTACTCACTCGCTCAGGGAATTGGAGCGCAACTGAAAGACTAACGGTGCCCCCCATACTATGTCCCACCAAAGGAGCGCTGACTATACCCAGATTCTCCATGAATTGATCTACAAGGCTAACAAAATCCTGGACAGCATAGGTTTCACGTTCCTTGCCTGATTCACCAAACCCCCAAAAATCCAGGGCATAGGTGCGATAATGACGACCCAGATAGGCCATCGTTTCCTGCCATAGCCCCCACGAACCTAACCAGCCGTGGAGAAGAATTACCGGTTTGCCACGACCGTAAACTTCGTAATGAACGATCCCCTGATCTGTAGTTATAGATGACACAAGATACCTGTTCCCAGGAGAGGAATCATTCCCCCCCTGTCTCCATTTCAGTAAGAATACTGTATAGAAGTTCTAATAGAACTGATTTAACTGACTTCAAATCAGTTGCCACACAGGGCAATAATTTAACCATTGGATCCAGGCGCAGGGCGTTACGCATATCTTCAATTTCCCACGCATCTTCCACGTCCTGCTTATTTGCCGCGACTACATAAGGTGTGGGAGCGTAAGCGCGAAAGGTTTGTAAAATGCTGCGGGCTTCACGGAATGTCTCAGGGCGTGAGCTATCAATCATGACAATAAAGCCCAACATGCCTTCAGAAAGGATCTCCCACATAAAATCGAAACGTTTTTGACCTGGGGTCCCAAAAAGATATAGTACCAGATCTTCATCCACTGTAATGCGGCCAAAGTCCATTGCAACTGTGGTTGCGTCCTTGATTTCTTTCTCCCCAGCCCCGGATATCTTTCGCTCGGTCGCGACGACATCGATCTCGCTCACTGAACCAATAAACTTTGTCTTGCCAGAGGCGAATGGACCTGTCACCACCATTTTGACTGTTTGCATAAGCACAATCCTCAATTATAAATATGAAAACTAGATATTTCCGATCCGATTAATAAGTCGGTTAACCAATGACTTTTGCTCTGTCGTATCTTGAGTTGGGAACATATCTTTAGCAAGCGCGGGAGGCGCACCCTCAGGACGGGTAATTTCCACCAACCCAGCCTGAATTAATCCATAAACAATCCGACGGATTTCCAAATCATCCATCTTCGTTGCCTTTGCGATCTGGCTAATTTTATTTTTTGGGTTAATATAAGAGATAACGCGCCACTCTTCCACACTCAAATTGACATTTTTTAAATCAACTCCGGGACGATCAGTAAATTTCAGTGCCATTTCAAGGCTGGGGATTTCATCTTGCAACTGCTCCCATTCACGCAACTGGCGTGAACCCTCGATAATCAAATTCTCCAAATCAAGGCGAACATTAATCCGATCATCAGGAGGTGCCTGGTCATTCTCAAAACGAAAAAAACCTTCCACCCAGGTAAATAATTGACGCACTACTTCCAAAAAATTTGTCTGCAAAGATACCAAGATATCTTCCTGAGAAAGATACCCGGCATTGATTAAAAGCAGTCCCAATTCTTTATCTGTAACATGCCCGGCACGCTGCTGGATCGAGCGATACTGACTCACAGTTAGTTTCTTCCCCTGATGCAATATAGATGCCAGGCTGCTATTTTCCTGACCAATCATCGCATAGGCCAGTTTTCCATCACGAAAAAAAACCTCAGCGGTTTCATTCGGGCCTTCTATCACCAAAGTCCCCGTCTTACTCGCCAGGTTGACCAGGTTAAGTAGTTGCGTTACTGTAAAATCTCTCAAATTGCCTTTTAGGGCCATAAAAATTCCTTAAAAACACCTTTGCTTCAAAAACAAAGGTGATCACAGAAAAGATTATACATCCTAGAAAAGGATGCGTCAAACCAAGTGCTTTTCACTCTTGAAAGGTGAAAATGGCCTTGTTCAGGGCTTCGCCTCGACAATTAAATCGATCTGATCGATCGCAGGCCCCAAACTTGCTACCAGTATATGGAATTTTCGCTCTCCCGCAACAGATTCCCATCTCCGCGCACCAACCACATTTCCGATGGCATCATAGGCAGTAGCAAGAACCCAAACCTGAGTGGCGACACCCTCTGCAACAACCTCCCCGCTGACTTCAGCGCTGATCCCATCCCAGGAAATTTCCGTAAACACATTCCGCAACAAAGCCGGGAGATAGCGTGAATCATCAGCCGGAACTTCCACTGCAGTCAATAGGACAGCATTGGCATTGGCACTAACCTCAACAGGCGCCTTCGCAAAAAATGCCAGCACAGGCAGCTTGTCTCCAGGGGGAAGACGGTCCAACAGCATGAAGGCAACTTCACTGGCAAAATTCTGCCCGTTTAAGTCGGATAAGCTAATTTGCGCTGAAACGCTCTCCACTGGTGTGGCTTCGCCATTCTGAACGAGGGCGAAACACCACATCCCCCCACTCAAGGTTGGATAACAATCGGGTGAGGAAATTTCCAGATCAAGCGGCCCTGGAGTGGGGACCGAATTTGATATTATTTCGCGATCCGGGATGATCAAATTTTGCCCAACTGACATCGCCGAAGGCTGCACATTTGGGTTGGCAGCCATTAAGGAATTGATTGTGATCCCAAACTTCAGGGCAATATCCCCCATGGTCTCGCCAGAGGAAACCTGATAAAGATGCGGCGTTGGCGTAGGGAGCGGGGTTTCGGTCGGTGCGGGGGTGGGTGGGAGCGGTGTATGGCTGGGGACGGGAGATTGATAGGGCTGCAATGAGCCAGCCAAGGTTGGAGAGAGAATCGGCTTTTCATCCGCAACCGTCGCACAGGACATCAGGAATATAAAGAAAAAACTGAGCGTAATTTGTCGCATTAAAAAGTTGTGAAGTGATCCTGCCAGGTTTCATCTTCGGGCAGACTCATATATGTTGCCAGCAAGGGATGAAGGGTTGCGATCTCCGAATAGATTTTACGCGCCACAGAGCGGATCGAAAAGTGGGCGTTCTTCGCTGCTCTCAACTGGCAGAAGTGATAGGCCTCACGCAGATTGAAGGAAGCCAAAACACGGCGATTGAACCCATTTGGGACGAGATAGGCAGCCACATCAGGATTGAATGCTGCAATCTTTTTGTAGGCTTCGACAACTGCATCCATCGCCGCAGCATACCGTGTCCCGAAACCTGCTTCCGTTATCAGGCTGGGTGTTACGTACCCCAGATTAACCGTTAAGGCCTGGGGAGTTTGAGTCATCATCCGATGACGCTTGAATTCAAAATATGCGCCCTGATCCATGACAAGATCGAAGGTGTAATGGCTGTATTCAAGCTCACGGAGGGGAACATCATATCGGCTCAGGCCGCCGAGCAATTCTTCAGCAAGCCTGGCGCGTTCGAAATCTGATTTTTTTTCGATAGTTTCCAGGGCCTGGGCAAAAGACATTTCACCAAACCTATAGAGCACGGCGGCGAGAATTTTTGTTTCAGCAGCAGGGTCATGATCGATAAGTTTGCAATAAAAATTTTGATCACCCGCCTGCTCAGAAATGGGCTGAGAATGAGAAGATAATTTTTTACCGGTTTCTACCAAATAAGGAACCGGATCTGCGTATTTGAGCAGCGTGGGAACCTCTCCCTGGGCAGCGCTTTTGATTTCCTCCCCGATCTGGCGGATCTCTTCAAGGGGATGGGAGAGCATTTTGCGGATCGCACTTTCGAGAACGCGGGCGTTGGCCGTCATCCCCACATTTGCAAAGGAGGCAGCGGGGAGCAGAAAACGGCAGGCGTCAACATACCTTGAGCGGATGCGGCGATCCCAGGCGTCGTCGGATTCATTTTCCCGGCGAGGGTTGCTCTCCATAATGAGGGCACGCGTCGGTACGAGCGAATCGGCATAGCTTTGAAAAAGCATTTCTACGGTTTTCTGATATTCGTCCCGAAGAGGATGCCCATCCAACTCTGGCGGGGTGACAAAGGCTCCGGCATCCCATTTTTGGTAACGGGTTGATTTTTCCGTATAGGAGGCCAAGCGGTTTGATTCGATGCACTCGATTGCCAATCTGGAAATATCTTCAATGGCAATATGTAAAACAGCATGTTCTGCCACGGAGGCATGGCCATAGCCAACCACCCATTTTTCGTGAAATTCAGCACTGGATTCGTCACTGAGCTCATCGGCGATCTCCCGGAATGTCAGTGGAGAACGGGATGTTTTTGCAAAGGTGACAGCGATCACTTCCTGCGAAAGTTCTTTTGGCGAAAGGAGGTATATTTTACGTTTGGTCATAATTCACTTTTTCTCGCAGCAATGCTCTGCGTTGCGACATGTCTACAATATCCCAACGCAGAGCATTGGGACAAGGTTTAAAAAAGGCGAATGTCCAAATTAGTTTATTTCAATATCAGTCGGAAAGGCTGAATCTGCCGGGTTTTTAGGCAGTAAGCTCTGTAGTTTCTTCAATGCTTTCAGGCCAGAGAATAAGCCCCAGAGCAGGAACAGGTGAAACCCAAATCCAAACCAATCCTGGAAGGCAAGCAGGAGAAAACCATCCAAGGCGTATAAGATCATCCCGACGATAAAAGCCCAGCGATGCCCTTTTATGGCGAAATAGCCAAAAACGACAAATAGGATCGAAATGCCAACGCTGGTAATTATCCCTAAAGCGCGGATGAGGGTGGCGGAGTCGGGGATGCTTTCTGCAATTCCCCAGGCAATCCCATCCACAAGCTGTGTGAAACCGAGCCCGATCACAAAATTGATCCCCGCGTCGAAAAGTGCACCAAGCGAGTTGATCACGGAAAGTGCCGCAATCCAGTAATAATTGCTAGCACCACTTTTCACCTGTCGCTGAAGACCTGCAAGGGCCATCAGGGCATTCATTTCTTCGGAATTGGGATGAGTTTCATTCATTGAGAATTCCTTTCATTTTTAGCCTGTTCAGCAAACCGCCAGAATGATAAGGCACTATAGACGAAAATGCTCCGTTCGTCAACGGAGCATTGGTTTTATTTTAGAATTACTTTTGCCTTGGCAATATCAGCTCTAATTTGGACTAATAATTCATCTACCGAAGCGA
>NZ_CEYOSI010000226.1:0-5528 GCF_982879505.1 Candidatus Desulfolinea nitratireducens | reverse complement strand
AAAAGGTCGTGGTTTCAGGATCATTATAATCTCCATGCCAACCCATGCAGCGGTCGTCATCACGGCAGTTCCCGTCCTCATCAACATCCAATAGCCAATCATTTTTTGGCATCTCAGCGAGATAAAAATCACGCACGTGAATAAATTCTAAATTACTCCAGTAATTTAGAACGGAATCAGTAGAGTAAACCTGCTCCGCATCGCCAATTAATGGCAAGCCCGTATTCTCATCATAGCTTGTTTCTCCAACTGTGGCTGCCGGTTCGACTGATTCCTGAGCTGGTTCGGAAGGATCGGATTCCGTGATGACTGATTCTCCTGGAATATAGCGCGCAATCCCACCGCCGCTGCGTGTAAAACCTGCTCCAACCCAAACCACACCTGAACTGTCTACATAGACCGCATTGACATTATTTGCCGGCAGGCCATCGGCGGTTGTGAAGTGCTCCCAGGTTTCGCCGTCGCCATGATAAACGCCAGCATATGTGCCAACCCAGATCGAGCCATCCGGGCTGATCGCGATGCTGGAGACTGACTGAACTGATTCCCCCAAAATCCCGGAAATACTTTTGGGCTCCAGCAGCGTAACCACTTGCTCTCCATCATAGCGAGCCAACCCATTGGGCGTGCCCAGTAAGAGAGAATCGTCCCCATCTTTGACGATGACGGAAATATTATCACTTGGCAAGCCTGCAGAGGTTGAGTCAAGTACGACCTCAACGCTCCCGTTTTCGAAATTTGCGAGTCCGTCGACTGTGCCAATCCAAATCGTATCACCATCGGCATATAGGGAGCGGACGACTTTGTTGGGCAAACCGTCTGCATCAGTCAGGAGTGCGCCGCCCATAATGAGCAAGCCTTCGCTTGTGCCAATATATGGGGTTCCATCTTTGTCGAAAGCAATCGCATTGACGCTGCCAATAATCCCCTCCTCCTCTCCATAACGGGACCAGGTTGACCCATCAAAGGAACTCGCTCGTTTTGAATCGTGGGCAAACCACACCTTACTGGATGGGTCAACATACACACCTTGGGCCCATCTGGATGGAGGTCCGCCATCTCCGGCAGGGAAAGTTTCCCAGGAGGCCTCGACGTTCCCTGGTTCAAATCGCTGGATACCGAGATCTGTCGCCACCCATAACTTGCCATCGTTACTTTCGGCAAAATCCTCAACAAAATTACCAACCAACTGGTCTTCCTGCAGGAGCAAATTACGCCACTTACTCCCATCATATGCCCAAATACCGCCACCATAGGTGGAGAAATATACATCCTCGTCTGCGCCGGTAGCCATGTCCGTCAAATAATAGTCACGGTTTCCATCATGGGTGCTAAGACAGCTTTCTTGAGCAGGATCAAATTGGCATAGTTTATTGCTGCTGCTTGCAACCCAAACAGAACCATCTGATGCGAGGGATACAGCACTCAGCCTCCCAGCGGGAAAACCATCAACGTTATCATTATTGAACTGACTCATTTTTCCTTGCTGGAAGCGAAGCAAGCCGCCATCAGAGCCAACCCAGACCGTTTCATCGGATGCGGTTGCGATGGCCTCCGCGCTTTCATCAGGCATACCAGTACCCTCATTGTACATCTGGATTCCATCTGCGCTGACCACAGAGATACCCTTGTAGCCCACCGCCCATATGTCTGTTCCAACTGCGGTTATCCCATCCACACTGTTCCAGGCCAGGCCATCATCCTCCAGATAGCGCTGCCAGCCGCCGCTAGCGATATCCAGAATGCCCAAACCACGATATCCGACAAGCAAACGACCGTTTTCTTCGTCACAAAATAACTCGTCTATCTTTGAATTGGCGACATGGCTGTCTTCCGGGGTGATCGGGGTGGCATCCCATGTACCGGAAGAAATATCGTACCGACTCAAACCAGTTTCGGTGGCAACCACCACGGTTGGATTTGGCATCGAGCAGATAACCACATCGTAGGCGCTGAGATGCCCAAGGCCATCCAGGGGTGTATATTTGGCAGGCTGATCGTTGTTCAAATCCCAGGCGACCACACCACCTTCTGTAGCGGCCCAGAGTACGCTATCATGCACAGCGATCCCGTTGACGAAATTAGCATTGGAGAAGATACGCCAACCGGGTTCGTAGCCGGGTTCGTATTCCTTGGACGAGCTTGCCTCCTGCTCTGACGGGGTCTCAGGACCCGATGAATCATCTTTGCCACCACTAAACAAGCTGCAGGAAAGACTGACGAGAATTAATCCGATCAAGACAATAATAATGTGACGATTTGCTTTCATTTTTTCTCCTTTGGTGTTTTTAATATATTTTGACGTTTAGACAATTGAATAATTGCTCCCCAGCCCTGAAGCAGGACCGTAGAGCATTTTCATAGGTATTTAATATGCATTACACATACACAGACCAATATCCCAAAATAAACCTGGGCCACAGGCTTGAGGGGCACAACTGCCTCCTCCGCCTCCACTGCTTCCGCCAGAGCTTCCCCCGCCTCCACTGCTGTCACTCCCCAAGGCGCCACTATTTTTGACGATATTTACATCCTCATCCGAAACGATGGGCTGATCGCAGCCATCCAAAAATACTTCAAGCGATTGGACAGTATTCATATAATTACTTGGTAATATGAAGCTGCAATATAGCCGGCCCTTATATCCAAGATAATCACAACTCTTTGCGGTGATCTCTCCCAGCGTAGCGCTGTATTCCCAGGGGCCTTCAACGCCCGGAATATCAATTTCCAGACCAGGTACGCCACCGGGGAACGAGACATACAGGGTTGGGGCCGCTGATTGAGGGATAACATCAAGCAAAGTCAGAGAATTCTCCAGATTGTCAAATATAGAGCAGCGATCTCCGCCAGGTTCCGGATCGGAACTGCCTCCAGGGCTGGCTGCTCCGCTTCCGCCGCCGCCATTTTCCCCTGGCGGATCCTCATTCAATTCCGGGACGACCCACTCCACGGGGGCTGTATTGAGCTGAACCGGACCACCATTGGAGCAGGCTGAAGCAGCCGTATCGATCGACTGTTCCACCAGTCCGAATCTGTTTGCATAATCAATCGCAGTCTGGCAATTTGCGCTCCAGGAAACATCCAGGGTGGCTTCCATCATCCCGATCCAGGCCATAAAGTCCAGATAATCTTCGACCGTGTACATCGGATATCCGCTGTAGCCCAATTCCTCAGCGCAGGCGGCTACATCTCCCACAGGCGTATCTCCAAATGCTTCAACACCTTCGCAATACAGGGTGGTTCCAATGTCAACTCCTGTCAGACTGGAAAGCGTGTCTGATACCGCTTCATAGGCCTCGCAGTCGGGTACTTCATTACTACCCACCCAGGCTTCTGCCTCTGCATATGATTGGGGGTCGTTACAACCATTCAAGGCAGCAAACGCCCCCTGAAAGGTTCCTTCAGCGACAGCCTGACCTGAGCTCTGATAAAGAGGGGATTCATACTGATCGCTGTCACACCACTGGACCACCATCCGACAGGGATCAGGCATGGCCGGATTGCTAACAAAACCGTAGGCTTCGATGATCTTATCGTACATGTAATCGTTATCCATATAAGGGCGAATTTCGTCTGGCGTATACCCAAAGCCCATCGCCTCGGCACAGTAGGCCATTGGAGATCCAATGTAGGCAAACTCATTGCCAATGCTGCCCGAACTTCCTACCGCAAAGTAGGTGTGATCTTTTGCATGATCGATATAATCCAGGCAGGCTTGTGGGGGCATTTCTGTGGGAAGCGGGGGCGGCTCACTCTCCCCTCCAAATTGATCCCAATAATTCTCGGTGCCGGTTAAGGATTCCGAAATAAACGCACAACTATCCATTGCCGCACCCGGATCGTCATCGCCAAGGGAAAATGTAAGACAGGCTGTATAAATAGCCGTACTTAGAAGGCCACCAAAGGTATTATCCCAAAGGGATTCAATACCGCTCAAAAGCTCCCACTCACCATCGAAATCACCAGTGAATATACTCAAAACATCGTCAAAGGTCTCAACTATGCCACTGAAAAAATCGTGTAACGCTCCCATGACACCGCCTGGACCATCATTGGTAGATCGCCGAGGATCCATTGCCCACATCAAATCGAATAAGGTTCGCGATTCAAAAAGATCGTCAATGCCATCTGCCTCAGGATATCCCAATGCTGCTGCGCAAGCATTCGCCTTCTCATATAAGGCTTCCTGTTGGGTTGGATTAAGCGATCCGGGGCTTCCGGACCACCCCTGGGGTGCATTGTAATAGTCCATCAGATTTTGCCAGGCTTCCTCTGGGTTGGCTTCGAAACCATCCTGGAGATTATCAAAAAATCCGCTCTCTTCTTCGGTCTCAGGCAATAAAGCTGCAATAGCCGGCTCACAGGCCTCGGGTAAACCATCTGTTCCTACATTCTGGATGCAGCAGCCGATCACGCCCCAGGCTTCAAAGGGATTGTCGACCTCACCCAATCCCAGAGCTTCGGCAGCTTCATTCAGTTCGTCAAAATCTATAACCAGGTTACCGGCAGTCGCTTCGGACAGGGCTTTTTTGACATTTCCCGTCAAGGAAAAACCCGCCGACGTATAAATAAAATCCGTTACTACGGGAGTGTCCATTGCAAGGATCGGTCCACTGCAAAAGATCTTGCTGGCCTCTGAGCCATTTAACTCACATTCGAAGGTCAGTTTTTCTTCGCCAGTATCGATATTGGCTGTATAGGTTCCCGGGGGTAGCGCTGTCCCGCCCGTCCCGAAGGTGATTAAACCCGTTCCATCTGCCAGGGCAATTGAATCTATAAATTCCAGATCGATCTCCGGGGATTCAGCAAATTTCACACCGGAGAAGAATACCTCTTCATCGAAGACGACAGGGTTGACTTGATTACCGGATCCATTTTCAGAGGACTGGGCGTTTGTCGCTTCACTACCATCCTGATTAGATGTCTCGGTCTGATCTCCATCTGGATTGACAATCTCCCATACCCTGGCTCGATAGCCAAAGACACAGGAAAAAATTAACAGAAATATTAGCAGAAGCAAGAGCCATTTTTTCTTTACATTTTTCTTTTCATTTGTGTTTTCTGACATTTGACCATCCTTTGATTTTCAATTAAGATTCTTTTCCCTAGAAAGAATTATTGCTTACAAGCAGAAAAATCAAGGATAATGAGCAAAAACAAGCATCCTCTCATCCCTCCACCATAAACAATATCTTGGAGTATTTACCAGGTTAAATGCCCTAACCTGACACAGCAACCGCTACCACGTTCATGAGAATTTGATGAAGAGGGATTGAGAATCCTGTTTTGAGATATTCCCCTCCCCCACAGGACAGTATGTAATATTTACCTTTAGAGAAGATATTCCCAGTTCTCAAAAATCCTTCCTCAACGTTACTGGCATAACAATGTCGATTGCGATTGCTTCTCTACCGATAAAATATTCCTGTGCATTTTACCGCGGGAATCCGACAATCCAAAGGAAATTACGCTTGTTTCGCTTCAATTAGTTCTTATGGGGGAATAGTGAATTAATTTACTTGAGA
>NZ_CEYOSI010000225.1:0-5555 GCF_982879505.1 Candidatus Desulfolinea nitratireducens | reverse complement strand
TATGGCAATCCTGGATTATGTAGTTGAGAGTTTTATTCACATCTGGCCCTATTTGTTGGTGACGATCCCGATTGCGGTTGCAGTGAATATGTCCGGGGCATCGAAATATATCAGCCGGGCCTTCTCTGCCCGCCCGATCATAGCAATTATTCTGGCGACTATTGTTGGGGCGTTCAGTCCTTTCTGCTCATGTGGTGTGATTCCGGTGATCGCAGCGATGCTGATCGGAGGCGTGCCCCTGGCGCCAGTGATGTCTTTCTGGCTGGCCTCCCCATCGATGGACCCGGAGATATTTTTCCTCTCAGCGAGTATGCTGGGATGGAATCTGGCTGTTTGGCGATTGGCAGCCACGCTTGCTTTGAGCCTGGGTGGCGGTTTCGCGACACATTTCCTGGTCCAGAGCGGATGGATAGGCCAGAATATTTTGCGCCACACACAATCCACACAGGTGAAAACATATTGGCAGGTTTTTAAAGATGGTTTG
Source organism: Candidatus Desulfolinea nitratireducens (assembly GCF_982879505.1). Lineage (NCBI taxonomy): Bacteria > Bacillati > Chloroflexota > Anaerolineae > Anaerolineales > Candidatus Desulfolinea > Candidatus Desulfolinea nitratireducens. The sequence continues at coordinate 5,071 of NZ_CEYOSI010000225.1, read as the reverse complement.
TTCGCCATCAGCTCTAAACTAAGGCCGCAGACTCTTGCAGCAGAGACCGCGCTAAGCGGAGAAGCCTCCGGTTGTACGGACTCGGGTTGTTCTCCAGATGCATCTCCATTGCTTCTTCAAACGGCACCTCTTTCATCAACCACAACCCTCCCTTTGCCGATCTCTCTGGGAGAAAGCCAGCAAGAATCAACCTGTGGCTGCGATGAAGGCTCAAGCTGCGCAACAGAAGTAAAGATTGAATCCTCTTTTTGGGCGCGACTCACCAGCGAAACATGGATCGCAACATCCATGGTGATCAAGTTTATGCTCCTGGCCTGGTTCATCGGCGCGTTGGTCAACTTATATGTTCCCGAAACATGGATTACGAGTGCCTTGGGCGGGGATAATCCCTGGGCAATTTTCACCGCAGCATTATTGGGTGTCCCGGTTTATACCAGTAACCTGACAGCGATGCCTTTGGTAGGCGGTCTCCTGGCACAGGGGATGAATCCTGCGGCAGCCTTATCTTTCCTGATCGCTGGCCCGATGACGACCCTCCCCGCCATGTCTGCGGTCTGGGGCTTGGTGAACCGCAAGGTATTTTCCCTGTATATTGGTTTCGCCTTATTTGGGGCAGTGGTCTTGGCTTATGTTTATAATATTGCACTAAGTTTCTAAGACTTCAATTTTATAGTACCCATCATAAACCATCCTTCGCGGCAACATCCTTTAGAGCGGCGGCGAGGACTCCGCCTGGAGCGAGCGCAAGACCTAAAAAGACTCTGTTCCCGAATAATGGAATAGAGTCTTTTTCTATTCAACTCTTTTATATTTGCGGTTAGAATATCCCCATGATAAAAGCCCTCCTAAAAACCATGCGCCCACGTCAGTGGGTAAAAAACGTGATCGTTTTCTTCGCGCTCGTCTTCGACAAGCAGCTATTTCAGCTTGAGCCTGCCCTGCGCACGCTGGCCGGATTTGCCCTGTTCAGCCTGATCTCCAGCGCGGTTTATATCTTTAACGATATCAGCGATATAGATGCCGACCGCCAACATCCCGAGAAAAAACATCGGCCCTTGCCTTCAGGAGAGTTGCCCGTTGGCGTAGCGCGCGTTTTTGGAATTTTTCTTGTGACAATCGTATTTCCCAGCGCCTGGTTGCTGACGCCTGCCTTTGCGACGGTTTTGGCGATCTACTTTTTAATGATGCTGGCGTATAGCTCCCGGCTGAAACATATCCCGATCCTCGACGTGATGATCCTCGCCGCAGGCTTTGTTTTACGCGTTCACAGCGGCGTGACCCTGATCGAGGTTGAACGATTCTCCCCGTGGCTTTACGTGATCACCACATTGGGGGCGCTCTATCTGGGTTTTGGCAAACGCCGTGCCGAACTGACCCTGCTCACAGATGGAGCTGGCTCTCATCGTAAAGTCCTCGAAGGCTATACCATCCCGCTCCTCGATCAATTTATCACCATTGTCTCTGGCACAACCATCGTCGCATATAGCTTATACACCTTCACCGCGCCAAACGTCCCCGACAATCACGCGATGATGCTGACAATCCCCTTCGTGATCTACGCCATTTTCCGCTATCTCTACCTTGTGCAGGTTTCGCAGGTCACCGGATCGCCCGAGGAAATCGTTCTTACCGATCGGCCGCTTCAAATCGCCATCGCTCTTTGGGGAATCGTCGTGATGGCCGTCTTCTATCTTTCATGACCAAAGCCAGCGCGCCCGGCAAAATCATTCTCTTTGGCGAGCATGCTGTTGTCTACGGGCAGCCCGCCTTGGCTGTGCCTGTATCAGAAGTTCATGCGGATGCGGAGGTCTCGGATATCGACCGCGCAGGGATTTGGGTTGACGCCCCGGATATTGGCCTCCACGAAGAACTCTCCCGCCTCGCCCCGGATCATCCACTTGCTGCCGTTATAAATAGCGTTTTCGCGGCTCTTAACATCGACGTCATTGCGAGCGAAGCGAAGCAATCTCGCATTATTCAGGAGGAGATTGCTTCGTCGCAAAAGCATGCTCCCCGCAATGACGTGACTAAGGGACTGAAGATAAAAATCACATCCACCATCCCCCTCGCCTCAGGTCTGGGATCAGGCGCGGCGGTGTCGGTTGCGATCATCCGCGCCCTCTCGGCCCATCTTGAAAAGCCTTTTGCGAACGAAAAAATCAGCGAATTAGCATACGAAGTGGAGAAGATCCATCATGGAACTCCTTCGGGGATTGATAATACTGTTGTGACCTATGGGAAACCGATCTTCTTTATTCCCGCCCCCTCTGCCCTTCGGGCATCTCCCCCGCAAGCGGGAGAGAAAAAGTCTCCCCCCCGCTCGCGGGGGGGACGGAAGGGGGGGCAAATCACTCCTCTCCGCGTTGCAAAGCCTTTCACGATCGTCATCGGGGATACCGGTCTCCCCGCACCGACAAAAGAATCCGTCAGTGATGTGCGGGAGCTATGGGAAGAGAATCCACAAAAAATGGACGCCCTCTTCGCGGCGGCGGGCAGCATCGCAAAAACAGCGCGTCAGGCCATCATGGGTGGACACCCAGAAAGACTGGGGCCGCTGATGAATGAGAATCACGCCTTGCTGCAGGAGATGACCGTCTCCTCGCCGGAATTGGATTTTTTAACGGAAGCAAGCCTGAGGGCAGGGGCGCTCGGAGCGAAGCTCTCCGGAGGGGGTCGCGGCGGAAATATGATCGCCCTGTCCACAAAAGAAAAAGCCCCGGCGATTGTCGAGGCGCTGCTTGATGCGGGGGCTAAAAAGGTGATCGTTACAGAAATATCCTAGAAATCTTTTGCTTTGATTTATTTCCCCAACAAAATTTCGAGGTAGTTATCCACCATCTTGTCCACACCCAAACTTTCTTCAGCACGCACACGTGCAGCCAACCGAAAACGCTCCTGGTCTACTAAAATCTCAGATGCCGCCTTTGCCAATGAGGGGATATCCGGTGTATCCAAATTCCATGGGTTTCCCCCATATGGAGTAAGACGCCCGGCACCCTCCCCTATTAATTCCCGTAATGAGCCGGTATCAAAACCAACTACAGGCAATCCACAGGCCAGCGCCTCGATAACCGAATTCGGACAGGGCGGGTTAATCTCGGCAGAAAAGAGTAGATGTGAGGAACGCATCAATTCAGGGATTTGTTCACGAGACACAATTTCCAGAAGCTTAACGGTTTTGCTGGCCTTTTTCAATTCATTTTTTGTATTTACGTCCACTTTTCCGGCGACGGTGAGTTTAACAGAATATCGCTCCGATAATATCTCCGTCAAATGCAGAGCGGCCTTGAGACCCGTATCCAACCCGCCTGCCAAACTGCCTTCAACAACTAACAACCGATATGGGGGAATACGTGGGATTGGATTTTCTCTATCAGGTGAAAAGTTCTCCAAATCAACACCATTTAGAACCACATGCCCCGGTATGCGTGCTTTACCATACCAATCTTCCCACCATCCACGGATGAATTTGCTTTGGTAAATGACTTCGTCAGCCACCCGGTTGCGGGTGAAAGCTAACAGCCAATTGCCATACTCCGCACGGAGTGTATAACGTACCCCGCTCCAGCGTACGCGTTGGACCCAATTAACTCCATCCAGACGCTGCACAATCCGTACGCCACGCCTTTTGGCCCTCCATAATGGCAGCAGCTTTCGGGTCCCGCCAATCACCAAAATGGCATCAGATTCCTCGGCTGGATTATGCGTCACCTCGATCCCGCGGGTTTTTAATCCAGCTTCAAACTTCAGGCGGAAGGAACCCCCGCCCCCCGATTGTGATTTGGGGACAATACAAATGCGAGTCATCTTCTGTTTGCCCTGGTTTTTCTACGCCGAATTTTCGAGTCAATGACGACCATTTTTTCAGCTTTACTGAAGGTGAGGGCTGCCTGAATCTTCTTGCGGGCAAGTGGTTCAAAGCGCCTCTCACAAAATTCTTCGTATTCTGTTTCGCTGAGTTTTGTAATCCGATTGAAGTTCAGGGCATATCCATATCTCATCCAGTTATCCTGGGATGGCCAATACTGGTTCTTCTTTTGGGAGAAAAACCATCCAAAAGACGACGACCGCGTGCCAGCCAGGTATTCTCTCCGACCCGGGCGTAGGCATTCTCTGCCAATTTTTTCCGTTTGTTTTCATCAGCGAATAAAGATGATAATGCTCCCTGCCAGGCATCGAGATCGTCGGGAGGACAGAAGATTGCACTCTCCTCATCCAAGACTTCGCGGATGACGGGCAGATCGCTGGTAATGATGGCGCGTTTCGCTGCCATATAGTCGTAGAGTTTCATCGGGCTGGCATAGGATGCTGAATCCCCGCCGCTGGAGCCGGAAATATTGGCCTCGTAAGGGGCGATCAAAATATCAGCAGCGGCTTGATAGAGGGGCAACCCGGCATTTTGGATAAATCCCGTAAATCTGACGTTTTCCAACCTCCGAGCAACTGTCTGCTCGCGCCACATCTCGACCTCAGCCGGGCGACCGCCAACCCAGACAAAGCTCGCCTGTGGATTTTTCTCCGCCAGGGCGAGGAAAGTTTCCACGCCGCGACCAGCGTAGAGGTGACCGGTGCAGACCACTGTTGGGGCCTCCGGGAGGCCGATCTCCCTCCGGGCAAGCTCGGGGCCTGGGAGCGAATCGTAACGTTCCAGGTCAATCCCATTCGGGGCGATGACGCAATCCTCCGGGAGTCCATAATCGTGTTCCAGAAGATCCTGCAATCCACGCGTGATGCTGATCAATCGTTTTTTTCCGTTGAGACGGAGGAAGGCACGAAACCACGCGGGGCCGAAGCGGCCATGCAGGGGCTCATGCAGTTCAAGGATGGTGGGGAGGCGCTGGAGCAAGGCGAAAACAGCGCTCTGTGGAGACCAACTGAAAATCAGATCGGGATTGAGTTTCTTTGCTTCAAGTATAGCTCGCCAGGGATAACTGCGGCGGTTAGATGTCTTCAGCCAGCGGACTTCGAAGGTGTCTTTTAAACCATAATAGGCAGCCAGTTCTTCCCGGCTGGGACGCTGCGGCTGCATATCCGGGACGAGCAGAATCAGCTCGTGACCGAGTTGGGTGAG
>NZ_CEYOSI010000224.1:0-5609 GCF_982879505.1 Candidatus Desulfolinea nitratireducens | reverse complement strand
AAGATTTAATCCGCCATTTACTATGCCTCTCCTATTAAGAAATGAGGTTTTGATCGAGGTTTCCAAATAGATAATCAGTTGTATTGTTCATTCGAACCTTATACAACATAAAGGCAAGAGTGTTGCATGTCATTTTCTTAATGCTATTGTTTCTTAGAGTTCACTTCGATCAATTGGATAAAATAAAGAAAGCATGACTTTTATTGATCTTTTTTAAAAAGCCATCATCGCACGGGCTGCGCTATTTGACGGGAAGCATCCATCTACTTTTCATCTTTTTAATGGCTTTCTGGAGGGAAATCCCGACATCGCGATTGATCTCTACCTACGGACAGTGGTTATCCACGATTACGCCGACTCACTCCTCGATGGTGAGATCTTCGTCCAGGATGCAACTGATTTTCTCATCAATAAATTTGATTGGATAAAAGCAATCTTCGTTAAAACACGCAAAAGGGAAAAAACTTATACCGAAAGAACATAAGGGATCACAAAGAAAAAGGCAGCTTGGTTTTTCCTTCGTATTTTGTCTTGTCGGCCTGTACCCTGAAAGGCGTAAACGCCTGAAGGGGTATCGTGTTTAAATATAATTCTCCCATTCGCTTCTTCATGCTAAAAAAATATGCACCCACCCAAAACGATCCTCGATCTACAAGACGTAACCAAAACCTACAACACTGGAGAAATTCCATTTACCGCCCTCGAGCATGTTAGCATCAATATTAAACAGGGCGAGTTTTTGGGAATCACTGGAAAATCAGGGGCTGGTAAAACCACACTTCTTAACATGATCGCTGGTGTCAGCAACCTCTCTTCCGGGAGTATTCTATTTCATCCCTTAAATGAAACTGAATCATCTCCCACACTGATACATACGCTGAATGAAGATCAGCTTGCGCGTTGGCGAGGAGAGAATCTCGGCATTATTTATCAATCCTTCGAATTGATGCCAACCCTTGATCTCGTCAAAAACGTAATGCTGCCTCCTGACTTTTTGGGTGCCTACCAACCCATTATCAGCAAGCAGCGAGCACTTGATTTGCTGGAATTGGTTGATATAGCGGAACACGCTTATAAAATTCCTGCTCATATTTCCGGGGGACAAAAACAACGTGTTGCAATTGCAAGGGCCTTGGTCAATGATCCACAATTGATCATCGCTGATGAGCCGACCGGGAATTTGGACAGCGTCACCGCCGAAACTATTTTCCAGATTTTTGAACAACTGGTGGCTCAGGGTAAGACAGTGGTCATGGTCACCCATGATGAAAGTTATGCCCCTCGTTTCTCTCGCCGCCTTCAGATCACTGATGGCGTGGTCAGTATCCCACGAGAGAAAGCTATCGTTAGATCCACCTCAACTACCATTCCGCTTGGAACACAAGCCCCGACAAAAAAAACGCCAAAAGCGCACCGGAGTGAGCATCCTGCCATCGTTCTGCGTGGTGTCGATAAGATCTATGAAAATGCAGCGGGAAAATTTGTAGCCTTAAAATCAGTTGATCTGCAATTGGATTACGGGCAATTTATTTCAATTGTTGGAAAATCAGGCTGCGGAAAATCCACGCTATTAAATATGATTACGGGCATTGATCATCCCACCGCCGGGGAGGTACTGATCGGAAACGTAGATGTTTATAGGATGAGTGAAAGTGAACGCGCCCTTTGGAGGGGGAAAAATCTGGGCGTTGTCTTCCAATTTTTTCAATTGCTCCCGACATTGACACTCCTGGAAAATACCATCCTCCCGATGGATTATTGTAATCTTTATCCATTTCAGGAGCGACCTTCCCGCGCAATGGAATTGCTCAAAATGGTCGGACTTGAAGAGCAAGCCGATAAACTCCCCACCGCTGTTTCCAGCGGACAGCAACAGAGTGCTGCAATCGCGCGCGCTTTGGCAACTGACCCCTCCATTATTTTGGCAGATGAACCGACCGGCAACCTGGATTCAAAATCGGCAAAGAATATTCTCAATTTATTCGAGCGTTTGGCGAGAGATGGAAAAACCATTTTAATCGTCACTCACGATCCCTCCATCACACAGAGAACTGATCAGACTATCATCCTGTCCGATGGTGAGATCATCGACCAGGCTGTTGCACGGGCGCTGCCCTTCCTGTCACACGCGCAAATGATGGAGGCGACGCATAAAGCTGAAAAGCGGAAAATCGCACCGGGTGCAACCATCCTAAAGGAGGGCGAAAGCGTCGAGCATTTCTTTATGATCGTCGCTGGTGAGGTGGACATCATCGTCGCCAATCAGCAAGGCAAAGAGGTCCAATTAGCGCAACTAGGCGCAGGGCAATATTTTGGCGAAATAGAATTAACCCAGGGAGGGGATTCTATCGCTCAGGTACGGGGAGCAAAAGAGGGTGCAGAGTTGGCACTTTTGCCAAAGAATATATTTTATGAATTAATTGATGGCTCTCCGTTGACCCGGGATTCTCTTCAGGATGTGGCGAGTACCCGCCAAAGTGAAAACCGGAGAAGGAAAAGCGACCGATGAGGTTAAGAGAAAACACAGTTCCTGAGCAGAAGGCGACTGCTCTTGAGCCTGCCGTCTCGCACCGGCGTGCTCGCGGCACGAACGGTGGAGTCGAAGGACGAGGAGGATGGAGAAGCCGCTCTTCACCCATTCGGGTACAGGCGTTTGCGCTATGCTCCGCTCAGAGACTGGGCGTGTTTCATCTTCACATATTGGATGCGTAAATGAAAAACCCCCAACTCAAACCCAACCTCCTTAAACCACGCTGGAGCAAAGTCTTCACCGATTTATGGGATGACAAAACCCGCACGATTCTTGTTGTCGCATCCATTGCTGTAGGCGTTTTTGCGATCGGCATGGTCATCAGTGCTTACTTCATCATGGACGAGGATATTAGCCACAGTTATGCATCGGTCAACCCGCCAAATATCGAGATCTGGGCTGACCCCTTTGACGAGGATTTTGTCCGAAGTTTGAGAAAGGTTGATGGCGTGGAAGATGTCGTCGCTCATCGTGTATTTGATGTCCGGGCCAGCATTGGCGAGGAAAATCCGCAAAATCTAAAACTTTTCGGCTTATCCAGTTTTCCTGGAGAGATCAATCTTTTAACAGCCATTGAGGGATCAGAGATTCCTGGCGATAACGAGATCATCATCAGTCAGGATTTGATGCATACGACAGGATTTCATCCTGGTGACGTTATCAAAGTCATCTTTCCGGATGAAAAAACACGGGAACTGACTATGGTTGGGCTTGTTACTGACCAAACCACATCGAAGCCGAGCCCGGACCCAATGGTCTACGCCTATGTAACAATGAATACCATCCATTCTTTTGGCTTGGGAGACAGCTTCAATCATCTCTATATCACTGTGACGGGAGATGGCACCAACAGCGAATTCATCACCGAGGTCGGAGATGCCGTTGAAGAAAAAATTGAGCGCAGTCGACGCGAAATATACAATCGGGATGAAGGGCTTTCTAATGAACATCCCATGAGCGACAGTACGCTGGCGATAATAGGATTGCTGGGTGCGTTAGGTGGATTGCTCACAATTTTGAGTAGTTCACTGATTATCAACACGCTCAACGCCTTGATGACCCAACAATTGCGTCAAATCGGTGTGATGAAATTGGTGGGCGGGCGCAGCAAACAGATTTTAGGCATGTATTTGAGCTTGATCGTCTTTTATAGTTTGATCGCTTTGATTTTTGCAGTGCCCCTGGGGGCGGTGGCTGGATATGGGTTGTCCTGGCTGATCACATCCATTTTGGGTGCAGTCCTGCAAGGATTTCGCTTTGTGCCGGAAGCTGTTATTACGCAGGTTGTGATTGCCTTTGCTGTGCCGTTGAGCGCAGGATTTTTTCCTGTCAGAAGCGGGGCACGAACCAGCGTTCGGCGTGCGATCAGCGACTATAGACCGGGCACCAGGTCCAAGGCACGGTCGCTCCTTAATTTCAAACCCAAGAGGATCAGTTCGATATCTCGCCCGATCCTGCTTTCCTTCCGGAATACCTTCCGCAAAAAAGGACGCCTGCTCCTGACCATTTTTACGCTCACGGTAGCCGGGGGAGTCTTTATTGCGGTTTTCAATGTGCGTGATTCGATGGGCAATCTGATGGATCAACTTATGGATCATTTTTTGGGCGACGTGACAGTCACTTTTCAACAGCCTTATCGCGTCAGTGAGGTAAAACAAGCCCTCCTTGATATCCCCGGGGTGGAGGCGGTGGAGGGTTGGGCCGGGGCTATTGGCGAAATTCTGGATGAAAATGGCGAGGTGGTAACCGATCTCTCTATCTCTGCACCGCCACAAAATACACAACTGCTCACTCCCGAATTTGTCGCTGGCCGTTGGCTACTGCCCAATGAAGAAAAAAAACTGGTTCTCTCAGATACGATCTATAATTTTTTTCCGAATCTCAAACCAGGCGATATGCTGAAAGTCAAACTTGCAGGACAACGTGAAGAGGAATGGCAGGTTGTGGGTATATTTCGATTCGTGGATATGCTTGGGGACCCTTTGGGATATGCTAATTTCGAATTTATTGCCAGAAAAACCGGCCTGCCTGAACAGGCGCTATCTTACCGGGTTGTAACCGCAACCCACGATGCTGACGCGCAAATCGAATTAACGGAGCGCATAGATCGGCAACTTATGATGAGAGATTTGAACGTACAAAGCGTACTATCGGGGTCTGCCTTGCGGGAAAATGCCTCGATTGGGATGAATATGCTGGTGATCTTTTTGCTGATCATGGCCATTCTGACTGCCTTTGTGGGAAGTATCGGCCTCACCGGAACGATGAGCATCAACGTGCTGGAGCGCACACGTGAGATTGGCGTAATGCGCACCATCGGCGCAGTGGACAAGGTCATCATGCAGTCTGTTATCATTGAAGGACTGGTGATAGGAATGATCACCTGGGTGCTGGCAATTGGCATTTCTTTTCCGATCAGTACGGTTCTGCTGACCATCATTGGCGAAACGATGATGGGGTCAGCGATGGCGGCGCAATTTACCCCGCTGGGTATTTTTCTGTGGCTGGGAATTGTCATCGTCCTTTCGATTATTGCCAGCATCATGCCTGCTCGTAATGCAGCGAAGTTGACGATCAATGAGGTGCTGGCTTATGAATAATTTGAATCAGTTTGACGATATCCTCCAAAAAGCCATTACTGCGCGGGCCGCACTATTTGATAATCAGCATCAAACTGCTTTTCGTCTTTTTAATGGCTTTCTGGAGGGAAATCCGGACATTGCGGTTGATCTCTACGCGCGGACAGTGATTATTCACAATTACGCGGAGTTACCTTCGGAGGGTGAGACTGTTGTCCACGCAGCTAAAGAATTTCTAGTCAGCGAATATCCCTGGCTCAAAGCGATCCTCGTCAAAGAGCGCAAAGGCATAAGCCCGAAGGCAAGGAGCGGCATCCTGATCTTCGGCGAAAAACCGGATGATCGCATCCGCGAACATGAAATTTGGTATGCGCTCGATTTGCTGATGAACCGCGACGCAAGTCTTTATTTGGATACGCGCAATTTGCGTAAGTGGGCTATTGAGACTCTGCGCGGGAAACGAGTCCTGAACACCTTTGCGTACACAGGTAGCTTGGGTG
>NZ_CEYOSI010000223.1:0-5644 GCF_982879505.1 Candidatus Desulfolinea nitratireducens | reverse complement strand
TGTCCATGCTCGGAAATAGTCTTGAGCGCTTCGGCTTTTTGGACCTCGAGGTCTGTTACCGTGAAATAGGCCGGATCTACCGTCAATTCGACGCCCAGCAACTCCAGTGCCTGCAGCGTATCCGGTACGTAGCCAGGTTTTTCGGAGGCCACCCAAGCCTGTCCACGCGGCCCGCGCGGGCCACCACCTGAAGGGCTGACGTGACAACTGAAACACGGTTCACCTGTTTGTGCAGAGTATTCTGGCAAAGCCTGCACCGTTGAGACAAGGAACAACACCATAAACAACTCTATGACAAGAAGCAATGAGCCAAGAAGAATCAAGATTCGTTTCATTTCAGTCTCCGGTCTCAAATCTCACCTACAGTAACCATCTCGCCTTCGACGCTTATGGGGAACTGTTCCAACGGGATGGGTGGGGGGCCGGCAAGCACATCACCAAATTCATCGAAACGACCATCATGACAGGGACAATAGAATTCTTTTTTATCTTTCTCCCACGCTACGAGACATCCCAAGTGTGTACAAACCAGCGAAAACGCCCGCAGGCTTTCCCTTGTTCGTAAGACCACAACTGACACACCACCATAGGTGATGGTTTTCGTCCCGCCTACGGGCAGTTCGGACAGCGGGAACGAGACTGGTTTGGCTTCCTGGATTGTATTTGTCTGAGGAAACAGGCGCACCTGCAACCAGGTTCCCAGCCAGGCCGCACTTACAGTAGCCAGTCCAAGCTGAATGAACTGGCGGCGGCTGGTAAAGACAGATGGTTTAGGCGTTGGATCAGGTATGGTTTTCATAGTGTCGCTCACCTGTTAAGGTGCCAGGAGGATTGCGTCCACGCCAACGTAGGCATGGCAATTATTGCAGGAAGTGACAGGATCATGACATTGCAGGCAATCGGCCTTAACCAGATCGCCGCGATTGACAATATCCTTGTGATTGGCTTGCCACCAGTCCAAGGGGCTATGGTACTCGGGGGCTGGCAGGCTCGGGTCAAGATAAACCGCCAGCGGCCCTTCCCCATCCTTGACCGGCTTTTCCACATATTGTGGGTAAAAGGCAATGCTGAGGATGAGAATTCCAAGTGTGACAAGAGACAAAGCTACTTTACGCATAAGTGTCTCCTACTTCAGCTTCAGAGAATTTGCTAATAAATCGATTACGCCACCTACCTGAACGGGAACTTCCCAATACTTCATTAGCTCAGGCAATTGTGCTTTGCAAATTGCGCAAACTGTGGCAAGGTAGTTAGCTTGTGTATATTTGACTGCCTCTGCACGCGGCTTTCCGCCCGCCATTCGTATTGGCATCAACTCGTCGGTTAACAACCCCCCACCAGCGCCACAACAAAATGTATTTTCTCGAATCGTATTTCTCGGCATTTCTACAAAGCGATTACATGTATTGCGAATGATCTCGCGGGGCTCGTCGAGCAAATTTCCGGCACGGGCTGAGTTACAGGGGTCATGGTAGGTCACCAGGAATTCATCATTGGCTGATTTATCAATATGCCCTTCAAAGGCTCCCTTGCGAAACATATCGACGATATATTGGCTAATATGATAAGGATATGGGGGATCAAAGTCATCCATTGACCCACTTAAAGTAGGAGTTAGGATTCCAGCTCGCCAGGCATGTCCGCATTCCCCCCAGATAATTGTCTTGGCACCTAATTGTCGACCAGCTTCAAGCATTCGCTGATTAACCTTCTGAAGATTTTCAAAATTCAGGAAAAGGCCAAAATTACCCGCCTCATTGCAGTATGTACTTGTCGTCCAACTGACTCCGAGAAAGTGAAATAATTTGCCATAGCCGATCATCGTATCTGTATTGGCAAAATTATCTGCGGAAGGGGGAATAAGTAAAATATCTGCCCCCTCCTCATCCACCGGGAACTGGATCGGTAAACCTGTTATCTCCTCCATATCTTCTGCGAGAAATTCGCTGTTATCGATCCAGGCTAAGGGAGGGATGCCCAGGTTGTTACCCGTTTCATAAACCTTGGCAACAACCTCTGTGACATATTTCGTGGAGATACCGATCGAAGCCATGATCTCGCGGGCTGCTGCCGTTATCTCGGCTGTATCGATCCCGTAAGGGCAGAAGACCGAGCAACGCCGGCATTCCGAACACTGATAGAAGTAGGTGTACCACTTCTGGAGCATTTCCTCATCGAAATCAGCAGCATCTCCCAGACCTGGAACGAGACCCGCAGGTGTGAAATAGCGTCTATAGACTTTGCGCATCAGTTCTGCACGGGCGACCGGGAAATTCTGAGGGTCGCCCGTCCCCAGGAAGAATTGGCATTTATCGGTGCAGGCCCCACAACGCACGCAGGCATCCATATACACACGCAAAGCCTGGTTTTTATCCAGCAATTCACCAAATCTGGCAATTGCCCGCTCCTGCCAATCCGGTACAAGTTCCGAGGGCAAGTTTATCGCTGCTGTATCCTTTGGCTTACTGGGATGACATTTCACTTCCGCAGAAGCGTGTTCGCGGATCTTGGGCGGACGAAGTTCACCTTTTACCGCGGGATCCTTGATGATGGGGGTCTCGTCAAATTTTGCCATGGGTTTTCTCTAGACCAGTAGCTTAGTAGCGTTCAACAGGATTCTTGTATCTTTTGCCACGTACCTGTACCTGGAATGGTTGATGCCGTGACGGGCTGAAGATAATCCCGCCAGCGTGCATTAATTTGCTGAAGGGGAAGTAAATCATTAGGACCAGAATAAAGAATAAATGCAAAAGGAATAAGGGATGGCGAGGCACTTCGACCAGACGGAATGTCATCAATCCCAGAATGAAGCTCTTCACATCGACGATATTGACGTGCATCCAGTAGCTCACCATCAGTCCTGTAGCAGCAACCAGTCCAAGCAACACCAAGATGAAATAATCGGGAATGTTGGAGATATAGAGAGTACGCGGCAAGCCCAATCGTCTCCAGAACAGGAACAAGGCCGCAACCCCAAACAAGATGCCGAAAAACAGCGCTACAGGTTCCATATACAGAACGATGCCCGGCACAGGGTAGGTAAAATAACGCAGGTGACGAAACAGGACTGAAACCAAGGCGGCGTGAAAAATCCAGGCACCAGCCCACAGCCATTTATCAGCTTTGAATAAATTTGGAAAAAGAGTTACATCGCCAAGAACCCTCAGAACGGCGCCCCCTTCTGTTTTTGGCGCTGGTGTCAACGAATGTGGCAATGGCATAGGTGTACGCAAGTAGCCGTACAGCCTCCATAGCAAACCTGCAACGAAAGCGAATGTTGCAAAGTATGCCAATCCAATGAAGAATAACGAAAGCAGTGTCCACAAAATATCGCTTGTACTCATAGATCCTCAACGTAAACGACAAGGGATAGGGGTGGAGAATAGAGAAGATGGCTTTTGATGCACATCTACTCCCCCCCTATCCCTGGACTTTGACTTTGATATTACAGTTTTGTGCAGAGAGTAACTAGACACATCCAGTTGGTTTGGGCAAACCTGCGATCTTGCAGGCACCTTTTGCCGGACCGCTTGGGAACATCTCATAGATCGTTTTGAGATCGTACCCGGTCTCCTTGCAAAGCTTACGAATCATTGGAGCGATACCAAATTTCTTATAGTAATCTCGCAAATAGTTGACAATTTTCCAGTGATCTTCAGAAAGTTCTTCAACTTCCTCAGTCTTGGCAATTGCGGCTGCCAACTTTTCGCTCCATTCATCAGGATTTTCGATGAAGCCGTCTTCGTCAACTTCTAATTGGACACCATCCAAATCAATCATGGGCATAATGCTACCTCCTAAACCTAATAGCTTTTAGCTTTCCTGTAATGTGTGTTTAAATGCTTTGGTACGTTTATGCGTCAGGGATTTTGATAAAAGTAGCTCCACCAAAAGATGTGAACTCCAATATTTCAGCGTTGACCAATTCAATGAGGGCTTTCTTGGCTATTTTCTTATCAATACCAAGACCTTTGGCTATGTCACGATAGGTCATCATCTTCCCTTTTTTCTTGAAAAACTCAAAAATCTGGTCTTTCAGTTCCGCAGTCACTTCGTCACTCATAAATCACCTCTTTACCACTTGAAGGCGGGTGTTGATCGATAGGTATCTGAAGCCAGAGTGAAATCATCAATGAGTTGGACAGAGAAGGGGATGCCCGTTAGGCTGAAGAAACGCTCCCAACCAACACGTTCAATCCATTCACCCATGCGCTCATGCTTGTTAGCGTGGGATGCCCAGGTTTCGAGAATATTGCGCACCGCATCGGTCACTTCAGGCCAGCGAGGTGGATTATTGGGCAAGAATGGGATCGCCAGACGGGAGAATTTCGGTGGCGTACGTGCACTTGAGATTTTGCCCCCCACCCAAATGGATATTCCGTCTCCAACCGGATCAGCGACTGGCATACCCGGGCACATGGTATAGCAATTGCCACAGTACATACATTTCTCGTCAGTCACTGTAAGCGACTTTGCCTTGGGGTCAGGGCGAATAGCACCTGTCGGGCAAGCTGCGATCACATTGGGGATTTCACATTTTGATCGCACGATATCATGGTCAATCGTAGGAGGTTTGCGGTGGATGCCCAAAATCGCGATATCTGAGCAATGCACGGCACCGCACATATTGAGGCAGCAGGCCAGTGAAACTCGGCAATGAGCCGGCATTTTCCAATCTGTGAAATACTCGAAGAGATCATCCATGACTGCTTTGACAATACCCGAAGCATCAGTTGCGGGCGTGTGGCAGTGGATCCAGCCCTGCGTGTGAACTGGATTGCTAATTGAGTGGCCGGTTCCTCCAACTGCATAGCCTTCTTCTTTCAGATGTGCAATCAGAGGCTCAAGCTTTTCTTTTTCAGACACTAGGAATTCCAGGTTATGTCGGCTGGTAAAGCGAAGATGCCCACCACAAAATTTCTCGGCAATCCCGCAAATATCACGGATCCAGTCCGTGCTCACCAATCGTCCCGAACCAACGCGAACGGTATATAGCTCATCACCAGATTCTCCGACATGCAATAGCACGCCTGGTTTGACTCTTTCATGATACTTCCACTTCCCGTAGTTTTCTTTGATAACGGGTGGAAGCATTTCTTTATAATTTGGAGGTCCGAAGTCAGTTCTGGTCATTATTTCACCTCCTCAGGATCCCAGAAGTAATAGGGATTCGCACGCGGTGCACTGATCATTTGAGGCACAGGAGGCAAATCCATTGCCTTCAGGAATGCACGCATTCCCAGGCGGTTGATTAATTCGCCAATCCGTTCACGCATCTTGCCGTTCTCATCCCACCATTCCCAAGCTGTGCGGATGAAATCCTTGAAATCATCATATGGGGGTTCCATCTTCATAAAGGGAACGATCACCCAAGCCATCAATGCCCCATGAACAATGGGAGCTTTCCCTCCGACGAGGATCGTCGCACCTTGATCTTTACCAGGTCGAAGCGCCTTGGGCATCAGATTGATACAGTGCATGCAGCGGTTGCATTCGCCATTATCGATGGTCAGAGTCTTGGTTTCAGCTTCCCATTTTATACAACCTGTCGGGCATAAATCCACAACTTCAGCCTGGATATCCATGTTTCCATCAGCATAGTTGGCAACTTCATCAGGATCCATGCGAATCTCATCACGCCAGG
>NZ_CEYOSI010000222.1:0-5651 GCF_982879505.1 Candidatus Desulfolinea nitratireducens | reverse complement strand
AAGAAGCAGGAGTGCTGGATTCATTTGGCTGCTTTGTCTATTCGGTGAATAAAGGCTGAGGCAGCTTTGAAAACCTGTGCCTTTGCTGGTTCACGGGGAATGACATGCCCGCTTTCGGTGACCCACATCATCTCTTTATCGTCTGTGCCAAGGGCATTGTAGATATTTTTCATGCTGTCCGAAGGAATATAAGTATCGTTGTGTGAATGCACCAGCAATGTGGGTGCGGTGGCATCCGGGAGTGAATCGCGCATCTCTTCCAATAGCAGGGAAATCTCAACAGCCGAACGAACGGGATTTTGGGGATAGGAAATATGGTCTTTCCATGCATCCTGATCGAACCATGTCGCCCCGGGTTCATCACTGGATTTGCTCATATAGGGCACGATTGGTGCAAGGATTTTCGCAAGTTTTAGACTTGGGAGATCAATTTTATAGGGAGTTGACATGGCGATGACCCCATCGACTTCCAATTTTGTAGACATGAGCAAAGAAAGCGCTCCACCCATCGAAAGCCCGATCAGGAAGATGCGATCTGCTGCGCCACGCAGAAAATAAACCCCATCTTCGACGGAGTGCATCCAGTCAATATAGCGGGTGCGGATCATTTCCTCCGGATTTGTGGCGTGCCCGGCGAGCCGAACACCGAGGACACTGAAACCTTCTTCCGCTAAATATTCCCCCATCCAGCGCAGCTCTTTGGGAGCGCCGGTAAAACCGTGAACGAGGAGGCACCCCGTTTTGTTACCGGGGAAGAAAAAGGGTTCGGCAGTTTTTATGATCATGGTTATATAGCTATTCTATTTATAGGTTTCCTGCAATGCGAAGATGAACGATCCAGGTTGCCATAGAATTTTATTGTTGGTGTATAGTTGCGCCACCCCAATACAAAGGTTATTACCCCAATACACGAATTTCGCGGGGCAAAGTGCTCAAACTCTCAGCGCCATCCTCGGTGATGACCAGATCATCCTCTACGCGGACACCATTCCGACCGGGCAGATAAATCCCAGGCTCAACTGTAAAGGCCATCCCCACTTCGAGGATGCGTTGATTATCCGCGCGCATATAGGGCGCTTCATGTCCCTCCATACCGATGCCATGTCCTGTGCGATGAGTAAAATATTCGCCATAACCTGCTTCATCGATGATTTTTCGCGCGGCGATATCCACCACACTGGCGGGAAGACCTGGCTTTGCTGCGGCCCGTCCGGCTGCGTTGGCCTGCTGCACAATTTCGTGGATTTTAAGATATTCCGGATCCACTTCACCAATAGCAAAGGTGCGGGTGATATCAGAGACGTAAGAATTATTTGTGGCACCCCAGTCGATGACCAGAAGATCACCTTGCTGCAATTTACGTTCAGATGGGGTAGCATGGGGGTTGGCCGAATTTGGCCCTCCGGAAACAATTGGCTGGAAGGGGACTGGTGATTCGGTTCCATTTTTGAGCAATTGGCTGACCAACTCGGCAGCAATCTCTTTCTCGCTTACACCGATCTTGATCATTGGCAAAGTAGCCTCGAGGGCAGCTTCGGCAATCTTGACCGCTTTGCGCATGGATGCGATCTCCTCTACATCCTTGCGAATACGAAGAGAGGCCATGGTTTCGGTCGCATCCGGGAAGCTTGCATTGGGAGCCGCAGCCTGCAAATGGCTATGTTCAAAAAGACGCATCCCAAGCGGCTCTACGCCGATCTTTTTCCCATCCAAACCGAGGCAGTTAACGGCTTTGCGGAATACATCTGTCCAGGTGGTGGGATCTTCATTATAGGGGAAGGCTTCTACATCATAGGGGATTCCCGTCAGCTTGGCGATTTCCAACTCAGGCAAAACAAGCGCAATTCGTCCATCTGCGGCAAAGAGGGCCACGATGGGGCGCTCCATCAGATGAAAATGAAGTCCGGTCGCGTATAGCAAGCTGGGGGTGGGGTTGAGGGCGAGAGCGTCCAGACCGAAATCTGCCAGGGCTGTGAAAAGTTTATCTAAACGGGAAATGCTCATTGAGTTCTCCATCTCTTTATAAAAACCAATTATTTGTGATATTTTTTAGAAAATCGGATTTGTGCCCAATCTGAGAGACCCGGAAAGTGATTATTAATCCAGATAATAATTCCCATCCACCACGGCAATATCAGGGCGCGGCGGGGACGCCAGGCAACCTGAACAACTTTTGCGGCGACATAGTCAGAGGTCATTGAGAGCCGTGCAGGGGTTTTAAATTTTTTCTTAATGGATTTATCACTGGTTTGATTACTGAATTCAGTCACAGCGGAGCCTGGATAAATGGCCGATACATGAATGCCGAGGTGCCGCACTTCGCGGCGGAGCGCATCGGAAAAGCCACGCACACCAAATTTTGTGGCAGCATAGACGCTGTAGAGCGGTGCGGCTGTCCAACCCGTAACAGAGGACATATTAATGATATGCCCTTCACCCCGGTCTATCATGTGGGGAAGAACAGCGCGTGTGACCTGGATCAGCCCTGTCAGATTAACAGCAATCTGGGGTTCGATATCACGTTCGGAATCGAGATTTTCAAACCAATCCATGCGACCAAAACCTGCATTATTAAATAGAATATCGATCTGGCCATAAAAATCAAGTGCACTTTGTACCATCAGCCTGATCTCGGCAAGGCTTGCAATATCTACGGGAATAGCCAGCGCCTCGTATCCCTGCTCCTGGATATCATTGGCCAATTTTTGAAGGCGATCAAGGCGGCGAGCCACCAGGATCACTTTGGCTCCCTCATGAGCAAAGAGAAAAGCTGCACTTGCGCCAAAACCAGAGGAGGCACCGGTGATCAGTACTACTTTGTCTTTGAGTTGCATGAGTCCATCCTTGGGTTATGACTTCAGGTTTAAGACTTCAGACTTCAGATTTCAGATTTCAGCCCTGTTGTCTGAAGTCTAATGTCTAATGTCTGAAGTCTTCTCAATCCTCTTCCTCTTTTTGAGACGGGCGTGGCGGATCAATAGTCTGTTCGGGTGCAATGGCAATCTTAAGAACCTCATCCATATGCTTGACTGGGATCAGCTTCAAGTCAGTTCGGGCTGCCTTGGGAATATCCACCAGGTCCTTCATGTTTTTTTCTGGCAACAATATCACCTTCATCCCGGAGCGATAAGCGGCGAGGACTTTCTCCCGGACACCGCCGACAGGCAGAACGCGCCCACGCAGGGTGATCTCACCAGTCATCGCTACATCATGATAAACGGGATGTCCCGTCAGTGCTGAGACCATCGCCGTTGTCAGGGTAATGCCTGCACTGGGGCCATCTTTCGGGATCGCGCCTTCCGGCAAGTGAAGATGAATATCCATCCGATCGAAAACTTCGAGAGGGATTTCAAAATCTGTCGCACGGGATTTCAGATAGGTCAGCCCGGCCTGAACGGATTCCTGCATCACATCGCCAACCCGACCGGTGATCTGGAGATTGCCTTTCCCCTCGAGGATGGCAACTTCAATGGACATGATCTCACCACCATTTATCGTCCAGGCGAGACCGGTTGCAACCCCGACCTCATCCTGCTCTTCTGCCTGCGGGATGAAGTAATCTGGTGGCCCAAGGAATTTTTCTATAGCGCGCAGGGTGATCTGCTGCGGATAATGTTTCCCTTCTGCTTTGAGCCTCGCCACCTTGCGACAAACACGACCGATCTCACGCTCCAAATTGCGGACACCGGCCTCATAGGTGTATTCACGGATAATGCTCTTCAGAGCCTTTGGTGAAAAACGTATCCCAAGATCATCTACGCCGCTCTCTTCTATCTGGCGCGGGATGAGATACTGATCGGCAATGGCAAGCTTCTCTTCCTCGATATAACCGGGGAACTCGATCACCTCCATCCGATCAAGCAAAGCATCGGGAATATCATGTAATGAATTGGCTGTGGTGATAAACATGACCTTTGAAAGGTCAAATGGGATCTCAAGATAATGATCGCTAAAGGCGTAGTTTTGCTCCGGGTCGAGAACTTCGAGCAATGCGGATGAGGGATCGCCGCGAAAATCGGAGCCCAGTTTGTCGATTTCATCGAGCATGAAAAGCGGGTTGGCTTTACCGGCCCTCTTCATCGTCTGGAGGATCCGTCCGGGTAGCGCACCGATATAGGTCCGGCGGTGACCGCGTATTTCTGAAACATCGCGCACCCCGCCCAGGGAAACACGGACAAATTCACGTCCGAGCGCCTCGGCGATGGAGCGTCCCAACGAGGTTTTCCCCGTTCCCGGCGCACCAACAAAACAGAGTATCGGTTGACGTTCCTTCTTTGGTTTCAAACTGCGCACGGCAATATATTCGAGAATACGATCTTTGATCTTTTTCAAACCGTAATGATCACGGTTAAGAATTTCTGCCGCATGACTTACATCAAGCTTATCTTTCGAGGATTGTTTCCAGGGCAGGTCAACGATCCAATCGATATAGGTGCGAATGATTCCCACCTCAGGTGCCATCGGGGGCATCTGCATCAACCGTTCCATTTCTTTATTCGCTGTCTCTTTGGCTTCTTTGGGTAGTTTGGCATCCTCGATCTTCTTGCGGATTTCGGCAATATCCCGCCCCCAAATATCCCCTTCCCCCAATTCGCTTTGGATGGCTTTCAGCTGTTCGCGCAAATAAAACTCACGCTGGCTACGATCCACTTCAGATTGGACACGGGTATGAATTTTATTTTCAAGTTCCAGGACATCCACCTCCTGCACCAGCAAAATATTAAGTTGCTGCAAGCGAGTTGCAGGGTCTGGAAGCATGAGTAGTTTTTGTTTTTCCTGTGCAGAGATTGAAAGTGAAGAAGCAATCATATCTGCCAGCCAGCCTGGCTCAACAATATTCAGCGCGTAGAGATGGGCTTCATCGGGTATAGCTCGATCCAGGCGAACACAATTCTCAAAGGATTCGAGCACAGAGCGCATCAGCGCCTGCATCTCACGGTCGGTTTCCTTAGGCTCAAATATTGGGCGGGCACGAACCCGTATAAAGGGTTCCAGTTGAACAAATTCGACAATCTCCACTCGCCGTCGTCCCTGCACCAGCGCAGAACTGGAACCTTCGGGCATACTGAGCAAACGTCCCACCGCCAATTCCACACCAATTGGCAAGAAATCCCCATCGCCAGGCGTATCAAGATCGGCATCTCGTTGTGTCAGGCCAATCACAGTCTGGTCATTTATCTGGGCTTCCTGGATGGCAAGTAACGAAGTCTCACGCCCAATAAAAATCGGGGAGACCATCCTTGGAAAAATCACCAGATCACGCAGAGGAATAGCCCAGGCCTCGATCAGCCCATCTGCGTCTGCAGCACGATTCGGGACGCGATAAAGCTCCTCCGTCCGCTGTGAAAGGGAGATCCCAAAATCTTCTTCGTCTTCAAATGACCAGTCGTTTCGATTCATGCTTTTCCTATACGTCACTGCGAGCTTCTTTTGCGTGGCAGTCTCCAGTTCTGGGAGGGAGATTGCCGCGTCGGCTTACAGCCTCCTCGCAATGACAGTGATCCTAATTATTTAAATTTTCACTCAAAACCGCGCGTACAGCAGCGGTCAGAAAAATTGATCCGGCGGATAGAACAAGCGCTTGATCCCCGGCAATATCTAACGCTCGGGCAACTGCCTCTTCGACAGGCTCAACCGCTTCGCACGCAACC
>NZ_CEYOSI010000221.1:0-5691 GCF_982879505.1 Candidatus Desulfolinea nitratireducens | reverse complement strand
ACTGCAGAGTAAATTGACTTTGTGTTCGCGCCAACAATTTTATTCCACCCGGCATTTACAGTTTCTACCCACTCTGTCTCCTCACGAAAAGTTACACAAGGAACTTGCAGCCAATAAGCTTCTTTTTGGATACCGCCTGAATCTGTCAATATCATGCGAGCGTTTTTCTCCAGCGAAAGCATATCAAGATAGCCGGCGGGCTCGATTAGCTTGATCTTTGGAGCAAAGTTTTCAATATCATCAATCAACTTTGTAATTTTGCCGCGAGTGCGGGGGTGGACGGGAAAGATGATCGTTTCATCCAGTTCGCGGAAAGCCTCGAAGATAGACATTAGATTTTTGGGGTTATCTGTATTCGATGGGCGATGAATGGTTGCTAGAAAATATTCTTTGGAAGAAATACCTAGCAATGTCAAGAGCGTTGAGTGGGATTCTGAAAGCTCTGAAAACTGCAAGATCGCATCATACATAACATCGCCCACATTGTGGACGCCACGCGTAATATTTTCTCGCTCCAAATTTTCAACGGCTCTTTGAGTCGGACAGAAGAGGAAATCAGAGGCGTGGTCGGTCAGAACGCGGTTATGCTCTTCGGGCATTTGACGGTTAAATGATCGCAGTCCCGCTTCCACGTGCGCAATTGGGATATGCAGCTTTACGGCTGCCAATGAGCCAGCCAGGGTCGAGTTCGTATCGCCATAGACGAGAACACAATCCGGTTTTTCTTCGAGGAGCAGATTCTCGATCCCGATCAGCATTTGCCCTGTTTGCCAACCATGATTCCCTGAGCCGACTTCGAGATTAACGTTTGGCGTGGGGATGCCCATCTCGTCAAAAAAGATTTGCGACATTTGGGGGTCATAATGTTGGCCGGTATGCACCAAGAATTCCTGGTGCCTAGCTTCTCGAAGTGCCTTGCTAACTGGCGCAACCTTAATAAATTGTGGCCTTGCACCGATGACAGTAAAGATTTTCATAAAACACTTTTCTTCACCACATCGATGACATATTCTATCTGCGCAGCAGTCATTTCAGGATAAATAGGAATCGCCAAAGTTTCTCGACTGGCCTTCTCTGTAACAGGAAAATCTCCTTCTGTGTAGCCCAGCTCGCGACAAGGCTCTGCCAAATGAAGAGGTTGGGGATAGTAAATGCTTGTGCCAATGCCTGCTTCTTTGAGTTTCTCTTGAACCTGATCGCGGTTCTTCATTTGCAGAATATAGAGGTGATAAACATGCTTTCGATTGGGCGCTTCAAAGGGTGTTTCAAGATTGGTAAAATCTGCCAGCGCATTACGGTAAGTATGAGCCACTTTGCGGCGCCCATCGTTCCAGCGATCAATATGTTTTAATTTCACACGTAAAACAGCAGCCTGAAGCGCATCCAATCGGCTGTTGTAGCCCAGGATTTCAGGAAAATATTTCTTCTTCCAACCGTGGGCACGTAACATGCGTATTTTTTCTGCGAGTTCAAGATTATTGGTGACAATCATCCCGCCATCGCCATAACCGCCCAGATTCTTACTCGGGAAAAAGCTCAAGCAGCCAATATCACTGATTCCTCCCGTCTTCCTGCCTTTGTATTCTGCACCAAAAGCCTGGGCATTATCCTCGATAATGCTCAGATCATGCTCGCGTGCGATTTCGGTTAAGGCATCCATCTCTGCAGCTTGCCCATATAGATGAACGGGAATGATTGCCTTTGTCGCAGAAGTCACTTTGGCGCGCGTCTGCTCGATATTTATGCAATAAGTTTGCTCGTCAATATCAACTAAAATAGGTGTTGCGCCAACATGTAAAACAGTCCCGATGGTGGCAAAGAAAGTATAGGCGGGCAAAATCACTTCGTCACCAGGCCCAATTTCAAGGGCGCGCAAGGCAAGCAGAAGTGCATCTGTCCCAGAGGCGACCCCGATCCCATGCGCGACGCTCAAATAAGCAGCTGTTTCTTTTTCAAAAGCGGCCACATCAGGCCCTAAAATGAAATGTCCAGAGTCGAGAACACGCTGGATCGCTGCGTCCATTTCAGGTTTTATTTCCTGATATTGAGCTACCAGATCAAGCAAGGGGACATTTATCTTGGTCATTTTCCTTCTCCAATTTGCTGAATCTCTTCGCCAGATTTTTGATAATGAATCCCGCATTCTGCGCAGGTAACATGTTCATCCTGACCTTCTACACTAAATGGGAGTTTGATGCCACATTGGCAGAACCACCCCTGGATTTGGGCTGGATTCCCATAAACCAATGCATAGGGCGGGACATTTTTGGTGACCACTGCCCCGGCCCCAACAAAAGAATATTCCCCAAGCGTGGCGCCACAGACCACAGTCGCATTCGCTCCGATCGTAACCCCGCGTTTGACGTGGGTGCTCATATATTCACCACGCCGATTAACATGACTGCGAGGATTGATCACATTGGTGAAGACCATCGAGGGGCCTAGAAAAACATCGTCGTCCAAAATTACGCCTGTATAGATCGAAACATTATTTTGAATCTTAACATTATTCCCGATGACAACATCGGAGGCAACAAAAACATTTTGCCCGATATTGCAATTTTCGCCGATCTGGGTCTTCGGCATGATATGGCAAAAATGCCAAATTTTTGTGCCTTCGCCAATAACGGCACCCTCGTCAACAAAACTGGATGAGTGGATAAAAGAATCAGCCATACTTATTTCCTTAGCAGTGGGTGCGCCAGGGCATCTACCTTCGAAAGGGACGTATTGCGAATTCTGTAGGTTAATTCAATTGAGGGGCGGGCATCATCAAGCCCGAAGCCATTGCCTGCAAGGGTACGCTCATAAACACGGGTATGCAAATCTGTGAATCCACCAGAGAATTCAATTTCATCACCGTCTACGGTGATCGAGCGGTATGTTTTTGGTTTGCCCGGCTCAATAGGCACAGGGAGGTCATTTTCATCTACAGAAAGAAACCAGCGGACTTGTGCGCGTTCAAATTCCACAAAGCCAGACATGCTCCTGTCTTCTGAGCGATAGAGCTTGACCTTTCCGGGCTTTCCAAAAAGCCACTGGAGCATATCGAAGAAATGGATGCCTATATTGGTAGCTATGCCACCCGATTTTTCAGGGGATCCTTTCCACGAGGTATGGTACCAGGGGCCTCGCGAGGTGACGTAAGTCAGCAAAACATCATGTTGCTTCCCAGATTGATCCTTTTCCAGTTTTTCTTTTAGCGCAATCAAAGAAGGATGTACGCGCAACTGCAAGATAGTGTTAATTTTTCCCTGATATTCTTCTTCAACTAATGCGAGCTGATCCAAATTCCAGGGGTTGATCACGAGAGGCTTCTCACAAATCGCGTTTGCCCCAACCCGAAGAGCAAGACGGCAATGCGCATCATGCAAATAATTGGGGGTCATAATGCTGACATAATGAACACGTTCCGCCTCTGGACCGCGCCGTAGTTTTTCTAGATGGCGGTCAAATCTTTCGATTTCAGTGAAAAAGCGCACATCTTGCGTATACCGATCTAGGATACCAACCGAATCAGTTATATCCGTGGCTGCAATCAACCGGTTATCAGTATCCTGAATAGCCTTGAGGTGACGAGGGGCAATATAGCCCGCAACGCCAATTGCTGCAAAGTTTTTACTTGTCATTTCAAATACGTCCTTTACCCAATTCACAAAAATGTTTCATAATCTAATACGATTTTTTCAAGAGAAAATTTTTCCGCATGAATGCGGCTCGCTTCGCGACAGGCAATCAAATCTGTGGGACTGCTCAAAAGATAACGCATTTTATTTTCATAATCATTCAGATGATCAACCAAAAAACCATTCTTCCCACTATCAACCAATTCCACAAAGCCGCCAATATTGCTGACAACCATTGCCAATCCCATTGCAAGGGCTTGGACACCGACAACAGGAAGCCCTTCGGAGAGAGAGGGCATGAATAGTATGTCGCTGTTTCGAAACCATCCTATTACTTCTTCGGGACTGACCCAGCCAGGGAGGGTGAATCTGTCCTGAAGGTTGTGGCGGATGATTTCATTTTCAACATCTTCGCGCATGGGACCGTCTCCGAGAAGAACACATTCCCAAGGGAGATCTTTTACCTTGGCCAGAGTTCTTACGATTTGAAGAGGGTTCTTCTGTAGCATAAGTCGACCAGCAAAGATGATGCGCGGAGGATTTTGAATATGAATCTCTCCAGGATCAAGCCTTATCAGATCTACACCGTTATGAATGACTTCAATCTCTACCGGATAGTGCTTGAGGGCAAGTTGACGTGTAAATTCACTAACAGCAATCACTTTTTTGGCATCACGCCAAATAGGGCGCGTGAAGGGAAAAATCCAGCGAAACCAGCCATCGGTTTTTTCTGGAGCCCCACCAGGAACATCGCCAAGGTGAATAGTGAGGATGTAGGGGATTCCCTTCATCCATGATAACACCCAAGCCAGGACCCCGGCCGGAACGGCGAAATGCACGTGGATAATATCAGGCTTCCACTTGTTGGTTAAGCGAAGGCCCACCCAAAGCCCACAGAGGAGATATGCTCCCATTGTGAACAGCCCCGCTCTAAAGGCTTCACGTCGCAATGAGGGTACACGGATGATTCGAATTCCATCTATAACTTCTTCACGAGGTAATCCTTTGAGATGAGGTGCAATGATAACGATCTCATGACCGCGTTGGAACAGACCTTGCGCAATATCTTGTGCAACACGGCCGCCACCACCACCAACAGGAGGAAACTCATGAATTAATACAAGGATACGCATTATTTATTTTTAAAGATATTGATGGTTTTACGAACGGTATAGGTCGGTTTCTGTTGTGACTCGTGGTATGTTCGAACTTGTAACTCTGCAATTAAACCCATTAAAATTGATTGGAAACCCAAGATAAAAAACATCGCACTAATTTGGAATATAGGCGAGCCAAAGACTGAGATACCAAAGAATATGCGCCTGACAAAAAGAAATAGCAACAGGAATGTGCTAAAGGTGATTATACCTATGCCTGCTCCTCCAAAAAGATAGATCGGCTTGGCCGAATAACTAAGCAAAAATTTGACTGTGAAAAGATCAAGGAGGACTTTTGTTATCCGTTCCAAGCCATATTTTGCCTGCCCAAAGCGACGTGGATGATGGCGAACGGGAACCTCGATAATCTTTGCACCAACAGCATGGGCAAAGACGGGGATAAAGCGATGCATCTCTCCATAAAGGTGGAAGCCTGTGATAACTTCTCGTCGATAGGCTTTGAGAGTACAGCCATAATCATGGAGTTCTACACCTGTTATACGTGAGATCAACCCATTTGCCATGCGAGATGGAAGGGTTCGGGTGATAAATGTATCTTTTCGTTTAACACGCCAACCGCTAACAACATCGTAACCTTCGTCCATTTTTTCAAGCATCATGGGGATATCAGCAGGGTCGTTTTGGAGGTCGGCGTCAAGAAGAATGATAACTTCGCCTTTTGAGTAGTCAATCCCCGCAGCGATGGCAGCTGTTTGACCAAAGTTTCGGCGAAAGGCAACAACCCGGATATGCTCTGGATCTTTCTCAGCAAGGGTTTTAAGAACGCCAAGGCTCCCATCCTGGCTCCCGTCATCAACAAGGACAACCTCCCATGAACGAGAAAGAGAAGCCAAGGCTTGATGGATGGCATCAAATAGCAAGGGAAGACTTTCCTCTTCGTTGTAGAC
>NZ_CEYOSI010000220.1:0-5692 GCF_982879505.1 Candidatus Desulfolinea nitratireducens | reverse complement strand
CATCCCATATATCTGGAGAGATTAGCTCAATAGAGAGTAATTGTCTATGAATTAAACTCTCGTTTATTTCCTCATCATCCTTGTTTGCTACTTGCTCTAATTCTTGTAAAGTGCTTATGATGTAGTCCTTCTCGTATGGTTCTAGGTGTGAGTGTTCAACCAATCGATATAGTTGAGCAAAGCCTTTTTCATAAGAGCATTTATCTTAAATATACAAGTTTCATACCTCAATAAAAATTGTCATTTGTCATAAATAGCAAAGCGACTACCCCTTGAGCCCTTACAGGATGCTACGCGAGGGGGCAAGGGGTAGTCTAAATCGTGTCCAACCGGAAAACCGATTGTACATAAACAGTATAGCGCGGTAATGAGCGAATTTCAAGAGATACCTGAATTTTGTAGAGGCCATACCCCTGGTGATCTAGCGAGTCGAGACTGGTTATTAAGTTGCCCTGATATGCTTCCGTAAAGATTCCATGCCTTCTCAAAGCTGAAATTCTTTAGCGCTGCCTTGATCTATAAATGACCTGCCATTATCCAATTCGGCCATCATAAATCGTCACCAGCCTTGCAAATCGGTTCTGCATCTTCACAGGCCCAGGTGCAGGTCAGATATCCACCGGGCGGTTCTACCGGGCACGCGGCAGCACAATCACTTGCTGTGTGGCTGCAGCAATTATCTCTTCCACTTCCGGGAGCCTGGCTGGCACAACCATTAAAATCTTCCTCAATGCCAATCGGTAACCTTTCCCTGTCTTCGTCAGGGAATCCGGGAGGCTCACCGCCACCGCCATCTCCACCGCCGCCGGGCAGATCCGGTGTTCCGCCATCACCGCCACCGAAGCCGTCTCCACTACCCCAGCCTCCCCACATCCCGTAGGTCGGCATAGTTCCAAAAGGGCCGCACTGAGCCATGTCCCCACCTGTTTCAGGGTCAGGATTGAAAGGACCGGTGCCTCCATTGAACATACTGCAATCGATAGCCCTACCGCCGTCTCCCTCACCGCTATCAGTAATAATCGATGCCACCCAGGTAATTTTGTCCTGGCCCACGAATGCAGCCGGATCAACCAGTGCCCCGCCATTTCGAAGTACTTTTTGCACTTCCTGATAAATGGGTTCCACCTCATCCATGCGATCCTGGAGTAGATATAGATAAGCCAAGTTATTCAGGGTAGTGACCCGATGGATATCGGAATTTTCATTAATTCGGAGTGCTTCTTCGAATAGCAGCCCCGCTTCTTTATAACGCCCCAGCGAGACATAATCTATTGCAAGGTTGTTCAGGCTGATGAGTGTTTTTGGGTGATTGGGCCCAAATACGCGGCGATTTATATGTAGTTCACTCTCGTATAATGATTCTGACGAATCGAACTGACCCAACATCACATATAGTAAAGACAGGTGGGTCTGGTTGGAGAGCGTTTGCGGGTGATTTGGACCAAACTCAGCTCGCGATAAAAGCGTTGCTTCTTGTGCAGGGATTATCGCGGCGGCATAATCCCGATCTTGATAGGCCTGAGCGGCCTGGGTGTTCAGGGAGCCCAATTGCTCCTGCACATCCAGCGGGTTTGTTGCATTACAACCCGAGATAATGATAAGAGATCCAAGAATAATTAGATTTATGATAAAGGGCTTCATTCAAACACTCACTTTCGTACCAATTTAGGAAATGCTCACGCTCTCCTATCGAATAGGCTATCGTGCTGTAGGAGGCTCTTCACTGGCTATGCTTCTCGGCGACGAGCACATAGGAGATGGGTATGCCCTTTCTGTCTATGTGGGGCCAGGACGTGGAGATGTCGTAGTCGAATTCACTGAGACGGATTTCCCTGATCTCGGCGAGAAGTTCTTCAAAATAGTCCTTGCCTAAATAATTTCCGTTTTCAAGCCTTGTCTTATCTAAAACAAAGCCTTTGATCGCAAAATTTCGTAAAACATTTGTTGCCCATTGCCTAAACTGTGTTGCCCGCAAGGAATTGACCCGATAGCCAACCGAGATAATCGCATCGAGATTGTAGAAATCAACCAGTCTTTCAACTTGCCTTTTCCCTTCAAGTTGAACTATTCGAAAATTTCGAATAGTTCGACCTTCTTCAATTTCGCCGCTTTTATAAATTTCTTTGAGATGATAATTAATCGTGCTGATGCTAACTTCAAAGAGTTCTCCCATCAGCTTTTGGCTCAACCAAATCGTTTCATCTTCAAAGCGGGCTTCAATACTTTTTTTGCCTTCTTGCGCGGTAAAGATCAAAAATTCCGCGGTACTGTTGCGGATCAACTTTTTACTCATTAGAAATCTCCCCCTTGGCTAAATTCTCCTGAATGAGTGCATTCAAGCGACTTTCTTCTTCAAGCTGGGCGGCAAGTTCTTTTTTAGTCATCGAAAAGCCTCAGATATTCATCAAAAAGAAATACGCGATTGCGTTGGTAGCCGGTTTTTTCGAGCAATATTTTTTTCTCAACAAAAAGATTGACCAAATCATTGGCGGCTTTGCGCGATAAACCGGTCATCTTTTCGGCATCCTGGGTGGTAATCACCGGTTGACGGAATAATTGATGCAAGAGCACAAGCCCTTGTTTGGCGCGTCTGCCCATCAACGGAATCTCTTCCTCTTCAATTGCCTTTTTCAATTTGACGATTTTGTCCAACGTATCCACCCCTTTTTCAGCCGTTTGGATCACGCCCACCAAAAAAAATTTGATCCACTGCGCCAGATCATTTTTCGTGCGCACAAAGGTCAGATTGTCGTAATAGAGCGTTTTGTTTTTATCAAAAAAAGCAGAAAGATACAGCAAAGGCACATCTAAAATTCCCTGTGAAACCAGATAAAGCGTAATCAGCAAACGCCCTATTCTGCCGTTTCCATCCAAAAAGGGGTGGATGGTTTCAAATTGATAATGCGCAATTGCAATCTTGACCAAGTGGGGTATTTGGATTTCTCTATTGTGCAGGAAAAGTTCCAAATCGGATAATAACTCCGGCAATTCGGTATGTGCCGGTGGAATAAAGGTTGCGTCCGCCAAACTCGCGCCGCCAATCCAGTTTTGCGAACGTCTAAATTCCCCCGGCGTTTTATGCTCGCCCCTGCCACTGGAAAGCAGAATTTTGTGCGTATTTTTGATCAGCCTGTTGGAAAGCGGCAAGTTCTCAAGTTCTTCAATCGCAGCATTCATGGCTTGAATATAGTTATTCACTTCCTGCCAATCATCGCGCCGCTCAGGGTCAATGCCCGGTTTGTCGCTGAGGGCTTCTTCCATATTGGTACGCGTCCCCTCGATGCGGCTTGAGATCACTGCTTCTTTGGTGACGTGCATCTTGATGAACATATCAATATCAGGCACAAATTGCGAAAAGGCGTTCAATTCGCCGAGTTTTAAGGAAGCCCGTTCCAGCAGCTTATTAATGCCTTCGTCTGTCCAAACAAAGCTATGGTTAATTTTCTCCGGCAAGAAATAACGATATTCATGTCCCGCCCTATACATACCCGCTTTGAAATCTTTGATGTCCACAAATGCTCCTAAAGTAAACTATAGGTTTTCTTATTTTACTTTTTCTAATCAAAGTAAATTATAAGCTATTTTAGTTTACTTTTTACCTTCAATTGGTATCTCCACTTTTGCCAAATTTTCCTGAATGAGCGCATTCAAACGGTTTTCTTCCTTGAGCTGGGCGGCAAATTCTTTTTGCAACGTCGTGAAGCGTTCGGCAAAATCGAAGTCATCATCTTCTTCGGGCAAGCCTACATAGCGTCCGGGGGTGACTACATAATCAAGTTTTGCAACTTCTTCTACGGTCGCTGATTTGCAGAAACCTGCTATATCTTCATAGTTGCCATCGGGGTTACGCCAGTTATGGTAAGTCTCGGTAATCTGGGCGATGTCTTCTTCATCAAATTCAAGCGTGCGGCGGTTGATGAGATGTCCCAGATTGCGGGCGTCAATGAAAAGGATTTCATCCGTGCGGTTGCGGAATTTTCCATTGGCACGATTACGGCTTAAAAACCATAAGGAAGCGGGGATCTGCGTATTCAAAAATAGCTTGCCGGGCAAATTGACAATGCAATCCACGAGACGGGCTTCGACCAACGCCTGGCGAATATCGCCTTCGCCCGAAGTTTTACTGGTCAGCGCACCTTTGGCGAGCACAAATCCCGCCTGTCCGCTGGGGCTGAGATGGTAAAGAAAATGCTGGATCCAGGCATAGTTGGCGTTCCCGGTAGGCGGCTCGCCAAACTGCCAGCGCGCATCCCCGCGCAGTTGATCGCCGCTCCAATCGCTGTCGTTGAAGGGCGGGTTGGCAATGATAAAATCCGCTTTCAGGTCTTTGTGGGCATCGTTCAAAAACGAACCTTCGTTATTCCACTTGACCTGTGAACTGTCGATGCCGCGAATGGCAAGATTCATCTTTGCCAAACGCCAGGTCGTCTGGTTGCTCTCCTGTCCATAAATGGAGAGGTCATTGAGACCACCCTGATGCTCGATGACGAACTTCTCAGACTGGACGAACATCCCGCCTGATCCACAACACGGATCAAGCACGCGCCCCGAATAGGGTTCCAGCATCTCAACCAATAATTTGACGATAGATTTTGGGGTGTAAAACTGCCCGCCCTGTTTGCCTTCCGCTAAAGCGAACTCGCCCAGAAAATACTCGTAAACGTGACCGAGCACATCCGCGCTGCGTGCCTTCGCATCCCCTAAAGCGATATTGGAGACCAAATCAATCAACTGCCCCAAGCTGGTCGGATCAAGATTGCCGCGCGCGAAAACTTTGGGCAGGACACCGCGCAACGAAGCATTATCCTTCTCGATGGCATCCATCGCCGCATCCACGTCCTTGCCGATCTCCGGCAACTTCGCCCGCGATTGCAGATAGCTCCATCTTGCCGAGGGCGGCACAAAGAAGACGTTTTCAGCGCGGTATTCATCGCGGTCTTCGGGGTCTGCGCTTGCATAGTCACCTTCACCGGCTTTGAGCTTGGCGTGCAGCTCCTCGAAGGCATCCGAGATGTATTTCAAAAAGATCAAGCCGAGCACAATATGCTTGTACTCCGCCGCATCAATATTCTTGCGGAGTTTATCGGCAGCTTTCCAGAGCTGCTTTTCGATGGGTTCTTCGGTGGTGGTGGTGTTTTTTGCCATAATGTCTGCCCTTTGTTGACTGCCTTGCTTTTTCTAAGTAAACCTATTTCCCAACCTGCGAAAACAAACGCCGCCAACTCAATTTGAGAAAGCGGCGTAAATATGCTAAGCTTTGATTGCCATACGCCGCGCAGCGTAGGCCTGCCGGGAGTGTTCTAGCACTGCCCGGTTTTTGTTTCTGAAAGTATAGCATAATTGCGATTAACAGAAGCAATGGAAGATATCAGGGCGATAGGTATATTTGAGATCTTCTAGCTTTGTAATCAGGCCTTGTTCAATTTGTTGTTCATTCATTAATAACGCCCAGTGAATACAGAAAGGAGATCTAATAATTTCAAGCTCTTGTCTAACTTGTCATATATTACCGAGATTATCAGCCGGTCTCCCTCGTAAATATCCAGATTATCGCAAGAGGTAATGGCGTGGCATAATCAGGTGGAGAAAGAAAAGTTTTCCTTTGGTATAAAAGAAGTCCATGATTCATAATAGAAACTTTTTACGCTGTTAGAATAAGAACTTGCCTTCTCTCATAGTTTCCCTACCCATA
>NZ_CEYOSI010000219.1:4255-5716 GCF_982879505.1 Candidatus Desulfolinea nitratireducens | reverse complement strand
GGATATTCTCGAGGTCAAGGCCGCCATCACAGGCATCCAAACAGCCTTTGAAGAGACGGGAATTAGCATCCCCCTCCAGGCACAAATTACCCTCGATACTACTGGCCGGATGCTTTTCGGAACCGATATCGCTGCTGCCCTCGCCATCCTCGAAGGTTTGCCGATTGATGTGATCGGGATGAATTGCTCTACCGGCCCCGAGCATATGCGCGAACCAATCGCCTTTCTCGGGGAAAATGCCCCTCTGCCGGTATCCTGCATCCCCAACGCAGGGCTCCCGCTCAACGTCGATGGCGAGGCCGTCTACCCCCTTGAGCCGGAACCCTTTGCAAATGCGATGATCGAATTCGTCGAGAAAAATAATATTTCGGTAGTGGGCGGATGCTGTGGGACGACCCCAGAACATCTTAAACTGCTGGTCGATAAATTAAACGATAATAAATCTCCAACGCGCCCGAGTCACTCTACGCCTCGGCTTGCTTCCGGGATCCGATCATTTAACATGCGTCAAGAGCCCGCGCCCTTGCTGATCGGTGAACGTTGCAATGCCCAGGGCAGCCGTAAATTCAAGCGCTTGCTTCTTGCCGAAGATTGGGATGCCATCCTTGAAATCGCGCGCGGCCAGGTTGATAGCGGTGCCCATGCCCTCGATATCTCTGTTGCCGTCACCGAAAACGACAACGAAGCCGGGCTGATGCGTACCGTCGTCCGGAAATTGGTCACGGCAGGGATTGACGTGCCTTTGGCCTTTGATACCACCGACCCGGAGGCCATGGAAGCAGGATTAAAGGTCGCACCCGGACGCTCACTGATCAATTCCACACATCTCGAAAGTGGCCGAGAAAAAGCCGATAAGATCTTCGGCCTCGCCAAGAAGCATAATGCAGCGGTTTTAGTCCTGACCATTGATGAAGAGGGCATGGCGAAAACCGCCGAACACAAGCTGGAAGTAGCCAAGCGAATTTATGATATTGCGATCAATGACCATGGGTTGCAGCCCAGCGATCTGGTCTTTGACGTCCTGACCTTTACCCTCGCCACTGGTGAAGCGGAATATATTGATTCAGCAAAAGATACCATTGAAGGGATCAAGCTGATCAAGGCTGAATATCCCGGTGTTTTCACTTCCCTGGGTGTGAGCAATGTCTCCTTTGGGCTGAGCAAAGCTGCCCGCCCGGTGATCAACAGCGTTTTCCTCTATCACTGTGTTAAGGCAGGGATGGATATGGCGATCATCAACCCGGCGCATACGCCGCCTTATTCGGAGATCCCTGCCGAAGAGCGTGAGCTGGCTGAAGATCTGATCTTTAACAACCGCCCCGACGCCCTCCAACGGGTGATCGAATATTTCGATGGACGAGAATCTACGGCTGATTCAGCTCAGGCCAACCCCACCGAGGGGATGACCCTCGCTGAGCGCCTGCATTGGCGGATTGTCCATCGTCAACCCGCGCAAGCTGG
>NZ_CEYOSI010000219.1:0-4155 GCF_982879505.1 Candidatus Desulfolinea nitratireducens | reverse complement strand
GAATATCTTGAGCGGGCTGAAGGGACATCCAAAGGAAAGATCGTCCTCGCTACCGTTTATGGCGATGTGCATGATATTGGCAAGAACCTCGTCAAGACGATCTTGAGCAATAATGGCTTTGAGGTCGTTGACCTGGGCAAGCAAGTCCCCGCCGAGACAATCATCAACGCCGCCATCGAGGAAAATGCCGATGCGATCGGCTTGTCCGCACTTTTGGTGAGCACCTCGAAACAGATGCCATTGATCATCAATGAATTGCATCGACGGGGCAAGAATATCCCGATTTTATTGGGCGGTGCGGCGATCAACCGGCGTTTTGGACGACGGATCAATAAAACTGAAGATGGGGCCTGGTACGGCGCCGGAGCCTTCTATTGCAAGGATGCCTTTGAAGGCCTCGAGACAATGGAGTTGCTCCAGGATGCCGAACAGAAACCAGCGCTGATGGAACGGTTGCAAGCCGAGGTCAAGGGCGAAGCGGAGCGGGCATCTGCTCCATCCAAGAAAAAAGTGAATATCCAACGTTCACGAGTCCAGCCGATCCCGATCCCCTTGCCATCGCAGCTGGGTCCACGGATCGTCAAGGATATGCCGCTTGAGCTGGTCTTTGAGCATCTCTATAAAAAGGAACTTTTCCGTCTTTCATGGGGCGCGAAAAATGCGCACGGCGAAAAGTGGAAAAAGCTGGAAGCGGAGTTTGAATCGCGGCTGGCGAAGATGAAGAGAGATGCCTTGCAGGAGGGCTGGTTGAAACCGCAAGGAGTTTATGGATTCTGGCCCTGCCAGGCAGAAGGGGATGATCTGGTGATCTATGATCCAGAATCGCTTAATGCAACTAAGGTTTCTCCCATAGAAAAGTTCAGCTTCCCCCGCCAACCCACGGGTGACAATCTCTGTTTGGCGGACTACTTTGCGCCCGTTGGCTCAGAGCAAATGGACGTGGTCGCTTTTCAGGTGGTCACCGTCGGCCTTGAAGCGACGGAAAAATTCGACGCTTTGCAGGCAGCAAGTGATTACTCGGAGGGCTATTTTATCCACGGCCTGGCAGTCCAAACTGCCGAAGCAACTGCCGAATATCTGCATCGCCACATCCGTCGTGAGATGGGGATCGCTGAAGGGCAGAGCAAACGCTACTCGTGGGGCTATCCGGCCATTCCTGATCTGGATGATCACAAAAAAGTCTTTGAGTTATTACCGGCCGAGACCGCATTGGGAATGACTCTAAGCACGGCCTTTCAATTGATCCCCGAACAATCGACGGCTGCGATTGTTTTACATCATCCTAATGCCAAATATTTTACAGTCGGAGAGAGTCGCACCGAACAGTTGACAAAATAAGTAGAAATACAAAGAGGGATTAGTAAATGATAATGAAAAATCATGACATGCGTGAAAAGGCTTTGCTTATTCTCTGGCTCAGCTTAAATTTAGGCCTGGGCATTTTCATAATGCAAGATTTTGGTATAAGTATTGATGAGGAAAATTATTACCTATATGCAGAGTCCACGATAGCCGCTTATTCATCCTTTTTCGGGCGGTTGTTTGAACCTATTTACGGACCAGGCAATTTGCCAAATTACGGTCCAGCCTTTTTATCTCTCGCTTATTTCCCAGCTCAATTACTTTCAACAATAATGCCAAAAGTTTTGGTAAGCGACATTTGGCATTATTCATATTTTATTACATTTCAGTTCGCGGGCTTATCTCTTTATCTATTAACTAAACGCTGGTTCAAGCAAGTGACAGCTTGGAGCGTTTTGATTTTATTTACTACCCAACCTTTGTTATGGGGACATGCGTTTATTAATCCCAAAGATATTCCCTTCATGTTTTTCTTTACATTCGCCATCCTAACCGGATTTTGGATGGTAGATTCCTGTGCTGAAAAACCCATTACGCTCTCTTTGAAAAGTCACCTTACCAGGTTTTTAAGAAAATGGCATCAGGTTATACCCAAGAAAAGAAAATTTTTTTCTTTCTGGATTAAAATTAACGGGGGAATGTGGATAATACTTTGGCTCTTTTCCTTTTGGGCCATTGAGAAAATAGTTGAATTCTTTTACAACGCTCCAAAAGGAGCGTGGGCACATGATATCTTTATACGATTAGCTACACAATCCAATGCGATTTCAGTAGAAAACTATATCCATAAAGCACAGCAACTCCTTTTGCGCGCCGAATACTCATTCTTATTTTTGAATTTCATCATCGTTCTTTTTTTCTTGAGCCGCTTACTTTCTCAAAATTTCACAGAACTCAATTTCAAAAAACGGTTTGATGAAATGAATTTTATAGAAAAAATCCGTCTTTTCCTCAAGGAAATCATGAAAAAGAAAAACCTGCTCAATTTCGTTCAACACCTATGGCGTAATCTGCGTGTATGGCATGTCATATTTGCGGGCATTATTCTTGGGATAACAAACTCCGTTCGCGTGCTCGGCCCTTTGGCAGGGGGGATTGTGATACTCTACCTTCTTTTCAAAGAAAGGCAAAGTAAGTTTTCTATTGTTGTTGCCTATCTTGCCTGGGCAAGCCTTAGTAGTTACCTCACCTGGCCATATCTTTGGAGGTCGCCTCTCAAACATTATTTTGAGAGTCTTACGATGATGTCAAGATTCCCCTGGGATGGAGATATACTTTTCAAGGGTGTTTTTTACAAGGCCATAGATATCCCACTATCATATTTACCAACTTTAATGGGTATTCAGTTTACCGAACCAGCTGTACTTTTAATACTGGTTGGTTTTATTATCTTCATAAAAAATCTACTTCAAAAAGATAGCCCGACTGATTTCCTGCTCTTCTTTTTATTCGGCTTTCTATTTGTATTTAGTGCCCTCATCCTTCTTCAGTCTCCGCTCTATGATAATTTCAGACAAGTTTTTTTTATCATTCCTGCACTTTTCTTACTCGCCGCACTTGCCTTAGAAAAACTGTGGGGGAGAGTTACAAAATACTGGGCACGTTCCATTATTATTATCCTTTTAGCCTTCCCTGGAATTTACCAAAGCATCCAACTTCATCCTTATGAATATACTTACTATAATTCCTTCGTCGGTGGGATGGGAGGGGCCTTCCGCCGCTTTGAAACAGATTACTGGCGCACATCCTATCGTGAACTGGCAGATACTCTTAACCCTCTCGCAGAGAATAATGCCAGAGTAGGTGTCGTAGGACACCAGTCCCTCACGCCTTATTCTCGTCCTGATTTGAATATAGTAAGAATAAATAGTGAAGAGTTTAAGGAGTTTGGCGGGTACGCAGTCTTGACCTCTCATTGGAATTATGATCAAGCCTATGGTGAAGCAACAATCCTGAAAACCGTTGAACGACAGGGCGCAATATTCTCAATTTTGAAGTATGTAGAAAAAGAAAGCCCTGATTAATTCACAATTGAAATATACAAAAAGAAAATATCACTACCATAGCGGTTTTCATGCGAAATCGTATACTTTCACACATTAACCTACAACCTTTCATAATAAGGTCAAAGACTAATTCCATTTGGGCATTATGCAAAGAGCTTATTAATCCAATCTCCCATTCCATCTACATCCAGAGATAAGTGGGTGGTAAAATCTTCAACAAACTCCTTTTCCTGGTAAAAACCATGCTCCTGACCATTGATATCGGCAACACCAACCTGACCATCGGCCTCTATGAAGGCGAGACTCTGAAACATCATTGGCGTTTGGCAACGGACCATAAGCGGATGCCCGACGAATATGGGCTCCAGCTTTTGGGGGTGCTCCAGCAAGCAGGCTGCGACAAAGATTGCCTGACAGGAATCTGTCTTGCCTCTGTTGTGCCAAATCTAACCAGACATGTAAAACAAGCCTGCGCGCAATATCTGGATCTGGACCCTCTTGTGGTAGATGTAGGAATCAAAACCGGCGTGCGTATTCTCTACGAAGATCCGAGCGCTGTCGGTGCAGACCGTGTTGCGGACGCGGTCGCCGTTCATAAGCTCTACGGCGGCCCTGCCTGCGTGATCGATTTCGGCACAGCGACCACCTTTAACGCCGTCAATGCAAAAGGCGAATATCTTGGCGGGGCGATCACAGCCGGCGTTAATCTCGCTGCGAGTGCGCTCTTTGAGCATGCCGCCAAGCTCCTACCAGTAGACCTTGCCCGTCCACCTTCGGTGATCGGAAA
>NZ_CEYOSI010000218.1:0-5813 GCF_982879505.1 Candidatus Desulfolinea nitratireducens | reverse complement strand
CTTTACAATGTACTTTTTTTGAGGAGGTAGATGATGAAAGGTGCTTTGATTGGTCGGGGGCGATTAGCCGAGGTATATGCGTGGGGTGATGATCAGGCGCTTAAATTGTTTTATCAAGGCCGTTCCTCAACCTGGGTAAAGAATGAGGCCTCCCTCAGTCGCATCGCCTTTGAGACCGGGGTTAATACTCCCGCGGTGGGGGAGGTTATTGAAGTGGAAGGACGGCATGGCATTCTTTTTGAACGTGTAGATGGGATCCCAATGCTGGCTGAAATGAGCGCCAAGCCATGGATACTCATCCGCGCTGCACGCATCCTGGCAGAGGAACATGCAAGCATGCACGAAAAAACTGTCCACAATCTCCCCACACAACGGCAGCTTATGGAGCAAAGCATCTTGTCTGCCAGTGCCCTGTCACCAGCTAAACAAGAGGCCGCGATCAATGCAGTCCGGCAATTGCCAACAGGCAATAAACTTTGTCACGGTGACTTTCATCCGGATAATATTCTCATGTCGACTCGTGGAGCGGTGACGATCGATTGGACGACCGCCAATATGGGCAATCCCTTGGCAGATCTGGCCCGAAGCTCTCTAATTTTGCAACTTGGTGATCTGCCACCAGGCACCCCTGCGATGACCCGCCGGATGGTAAGCGCTGGACGCGGACTTTTTCATAAAACCTATCTGAAACATTATTTTGAACTACGCCCGGAAAACCAGGAGCAATTTGTTGCCTGGTGGACCCCCACTGTGGCTGCTCGCCTTGGCGATGGCATCCCTGAGGAAAAAGAGCAATTATTGTCACTGTTGGCTCTTTAGTTACAGGGTGTATAATGAAAAAAGTAAATCACCGGGATCAATACTTTCTCCACTTGCTTATCGGCAGTTTCCGGGCCTGGGCTAAAATTGGTGTTCCGGGCGGGAAAAAGGAGTGAAATAGTGTTAAACTTGGAGGAAATTGGATGAATAAAATCAAGCAATTTTTAGAGAAAGAACGCACCTATGCCGGTTGGCGATTTTGGCTGCTCTTTGTGATTATGACTAACGTCGGTTTCTTCCCCGGATTGGGATTAGAAAAAATACTATTTGGGGAAGTCAATGTCTATATTGCGACCGCGTTTTCGGGCATTGGGCAGGCGTGGGTATTAAGTCGCCATTTTCCAGAACGGGGTCAATGGGCCATTGCCTCAGCACTTGGCTGGTTTGTTGGCGGTTTGTTAAGTGAGCGCGTACTTGCCAGTCTTATTCCCGATATTTCCTTCATGTTGAATTTATTCCTCTTTCCAATTATTGCCGGGGGTGTGATGGGTATCCCTCTTTGGCTGGTATTACGCCGATATTTACCCCAGGTTGGCTGGTGGTGGATTTTGGTCAGCGCTATTGGGCCCATGACACAGTTCCCAGGCATGGTCATGGGTGGGGTGATTCTCTGGCTGATGGGCCAATCAAGTGATAATCAATA
This sequence comes from Candidatus Desulfolinea nitratireducens, assembly GCF_982879505.1. NCBI lineage: Bacteria > Bacillati > Chloroflexota > Anaerolineae > Anaerolineales > Candidatus Desulfolinea > Candidatus Desulfolinea nitratireducens. Next base: position 4,351 of record NZ_CEYOSI010000218.1, on the reverse strand, counting down.
AAAACGATTAAATATTCTTTTCTTCAATAAAGCGAAAGAAATTTGATATGAAAAACTTCGACCCAAAATATAACGGGATCCCAAAGACCGAAATCCATGTCCATCTGGAAGGGGCCATCCGCACAGCTACGATCATTGACATCGCCAGAGAGCACGGCCTTGAGTTGCCAGCCTACGATATCGAAGGATTGGATCCGCACGTCAAGGTGTATGATCAGTGGGAAAGCCTGGATGCTGTCCTGGAGGCCTTCAATATCGCCCAAATGAGCATCGCCTCCCCGGAGGCCTTTGAGCGGATCGCCAGGGAATTCTTCGAGGATTCCGCCCTGCAGAATGTCAGGCTGCTCGAGGTGCGCTTCTCCCCGGACTGGGCCTTTAGCGGTCATAACCTGGATTGGGATGCCGCTCTGGAAGGCCTGCTGCACGCGAAAGCCAGGGCCAAATCAGCGTTTGGGATGGCAATTGGATTGATCGCGATCACCTCCCGCAGCATGGGGGTTGATTCCTGCGAGAAAACCATCGACTGGGCTATTCGTCATCGGGAACTGATCCATGGCATCGATCTGGCTGATAGTGAGGCCCAACACCCGATCAGCGAGTTTATTCGTCCAGTGCTGCGTGCCAAAGATGCGGGCTTGGGGATCACGATCCATTCAGGGGAGGATACGCCCGCGTCAGCGGTCATCGAAACGATTCAAGCCGTGAGCCCGGACCGGATCGGTCATGGTATCCATATTATTGAGGATATGAAAGCGGTCGAAATGGTGATCGAGCAGGGCATTACGCTGGAGGTCAATCCCTGGAGTAATTATCTGACCAGCGCCGTCCCGACGATTGAATCCCATCCGCTCAAGCAGCTTTTTGATCTGGGTGTGCGTGTCACGATCAATTCTGATGACCCTGAAGTCCTGGAAACCAATCTGAATAACGAGTACCGCATTGCCCATGAAGTCCTGGGGATGAGTCTGGAAGAGATCGAAACTTGTAACCGGTTTGCAGTGGAGGCATCTTTTCTTTCAGGCCCTGAGAAGAGTGGCCTCATGGCGAATTTTTTTCCTTTAAGAACTAACTAATCATTAACAGGACTTCCGCATTTTTATAGCCCTTTTCCCAATGCTCTGCGTTGGGATATTGAAAACATGCTGCAACGCAGAGCATTGCTGCGAGAAAGAAAGGTGTTTTGCGTAAATCCTAATTAATCATCTAAGCCATATACTTCTGTTCCAGGGTACCAGTTCCTGCTCAGTCGGTTCTTGCGGGGCATTTTGAGAGGGTTTCGCTTTCTGATCCGTCCCTGGACTACAGGCGGTTATTCCCAAAGCAAGTATTAGTCCTAAAAGTAATCCTTTTATCCATGGCATAAAAACTCCTGATCTACCTCTAAATTAAAGAGATAAATAATAGATTTGCTGAGAAGGGGCTTTCTTACTATTGATATTCAGATAAACAGGTTATGAGCGTCCCGCAGGTTTATGTTGCTTTAAAATCTAAATCACGGGAACCTGCGGGACGTTTTACTTAGAGAAAATTAACCAACTTAAGTGAACATCAATAAGTTCCAAATCCAGGCAGCAGTTTTCGAATAAAAACAGTATGATATGCGTTAAGAGTATAGAAAGAGCAAGAATTCTCTCGAAAGGATCTTTCGCAGTGATGATAAGCACGCAGATCAACGAAACAGCGTTGGTCAACCAAGCACAAAATGGCGATAGAAATGCTTATGGCGAATTAGTTCGCACCCATTCTCAGGGTGTACTGAATGTGGTCTATCGGATGTGCGGCAACAAGCATCTTGCAGAAGATGCTGCACAGGAGGCTTTTATTCAGGCCTGGCTAAAGCTCTCATCCTATCAGCCGCGTGCATCTTTTCGGAGCTGGCTATATCGAATTGCGGTCAATAGTGCCATCGATATGCTGCGCAAAGAAAAACGGATCCTGCCCGATGCTGTCGAAGACTACTTTTTGATGGATCCAAGCCCTGGTCCGGAATCAATGCTCGCGAGTACTGAGCGCGCAGAATTAGTGCGCAAGGCCATTGTCACATTACCGGATGCCAGCCGAGCCGTTCTGGTCTTGAGAGAATATGAAGGTCTTTCGTATCAGGAAATTGCTGAAACAATAGATATTCCAATTGGTACAGTTATGTCACGCTTGAATTACGCACGTAAGTTGTTGAAAGAAAAACTGAAAATGCATCTCTTCTCTTATGCGGAGGCTGAACATGTCTGATCATATCCTTGAACAACTTGGCCCCTACCTGGACGGCGAATTGCACGGCAAAAGTTTGCAAAAAGTGAAGTTGCATCTAACTGAATGCATAACCTGTCAGGAAGAATACACGTCACTGGAAAATCTTTCAGCAACCTTGCAGGAAGCACCATTGCCAGATTTTCCCTCACCGGAAGATTTCGCATCAGATCTGGCTTTACTTTTGCCTCGAAAACCAGCCCTCCCGATACGTGAAAAAGCGCTGGAATTTGGCTGGTGGCTGGCCCCGATCGGGCTGATTGCGATATGGATGTTTATCAGCACGACAAATCTGGTCAGTGGCGCAATAACCTTTGCCAACTCTCTTGGAGTGTTAAATGACACATCTACCTGGTTGGTATCTGGTTCAGCTCCAGAAACGTATTGGTCAGCAGCACTTGGACAATTTGGTTTCCTGAGCGGAAATAATCTGCAAATAGCTGAGATGGCAGAAGCGATCACTAGAATTACGATCCCTCAGATCGTATGGCAAGTTTCGCTTGCAACGCTCTATCTCAGTTGGATGGCGATCTGGTGGGCGCGCCACGAGCGTCAGGGACTCGGCCAAGCCCTTGAAAGCTGAAGCAAGCTCATGGTCAAGATTGAATACTAAGTATAAAAAATAAGGAGAAAATAATGGACCCCGTAAAAATTTTAAAACGTTCCTGGCATATCTTATGGAGCTATAAAGCTCTCTGGGTGTTTGGTCTGATCCTGGCACTCACCGCTGCCGGCTCATCCGGAGGTAGTGGAAATAGCGGCAGTAGCTATCGATACGATGGTGAAAATCAACAATACGAGTTGCCTCTGACAGAGGATTTCTCGGAAGATTTCCAAAAAGCCTTTGAGGAAGCCGGCGAAGAATTCAAAAAAATATTTGAAGAAGGCGTTCAGGCTGCCGGTATTTCCAGGAGCGAGGTAAGCACCTTGATCTGGATTGGTGCCGCCTTTATTTTGGTCATGCTGACTATGGGAATCGTGATGTCGATTGCCCGTTACGTTTCAGAAACCGCGGTCATTCGCATGGTGGATGAATATGAAGCAACGGATACCAAGATGACTGTTCGGAGTGGCTTTCGGATCGGCTGGTCACGCACATCATGGCGTTTATTCCTGATCAATTTGATCGTAAACATACCTGTATTTCTACTGATTGGGCTATTGATCTTGGATGGCTTTGTTATGTACCGAGCAGTTATGAGTGATGGAGAACAGTTTGCTATCGCTGGTATGGTCGCGCTAATCGGATTTACTTTCCTGATTATTTTTGTCACCATCCTTGTGATGGCTGTATTGGTACTGCTGCGACAATTCTTCTGGCGTGCAGCAGTTCTTGAGGATCTTGGCGTACGAGCATCGCTTCGCCGTGGCTTTGCAATGGCACGTGAAAACTGGAAGAATATCGGCCTGATGTGGCTGATCATGATGGGGTTGGGGATTGTCTGGATGATCGTATCGTTCATCTCTCTCTTTGTCCTGCTTCCGGTTGCGTTTTTCACAGCAATATTTGGCGCTGTGATCGCGGCCATCCCGGGCATGCTCCTGGTCGGCTTTTTCAGCCTCTTCCTGAGTGGGCCACTGCCCTGGATCGTTGGAGGCATCTTTATCCTGCCCCTCTTTTTGACCCTGGCTTTCTCCCCCTGGATCTTGCTGACAGCCTGGCAACAAATCTATGCATCCACTGTTTGGACGCTCACCTATCGTGAGATCAAAGCCTTACCCGCATTAACAGAGGATTCTGAAATCGATCTACTCGAAGCATAAATGCTTATCTCTGCTAAATATAAAGCACCTTAGAATCCTTCCTCCCCCGCCAAGCATTTCAATTTATCCAAAACGTAAATAAGGCGGGGGAGGGGAGGTGGGGAAAAACTCACCAGTGTATAAAATCTGCCCCTTTTTTTAAATTAGATTCGAGGTGTAGCATGTGTCTAATTTTTAAACGTCCATACGGATGCAATTTATGGGATAATCGAACTTAGAAGAATCTCTATGGCCATCATTCGTCAATACAAAGAGTAGGACTTACGCATTTTTATAGTCCTAATCCCAACGCTCTGCGTTGGGGTATTGTAGACAAGCTACAACGCAGAGCGTTGCGGCG
>NZ_CEYOSI010000217.1:0-5826 GCF_982879505.1 Candidatus Desulfolinea nitratireducens | reverse complement strand
TTCATGTGGCGGCTCTTCACCAGGGGGATGTTCTTCAGGAGGCGGTTCTTCGCCCAAAATATCAAACTCACTGATCAGGGGATCGCTTTGCAGCAGTTTCAGTCGTTCCAGTTTGTTTTACCATTTAAGTTGATCAGCAAAAATCGTATTACATATTCTGATTTTTGAGATTGAGCGCTAAAATTTGGTCGAAATGGGCGACAACGGTGGTGAACTCAGTCATAACCCTCCCAACTTTTCGACTGTTTTGAAAAATTATGGAGTACAATGATTGAAACGTGGAATCCCGGTATGATACAGTTGGTTGGTCGGCATGGTTTTCTCCTGGCAATATGTTTTCTCGCAAAAACAACTTTACCCGGTTTTACCTGCCGATCAACCCTCTATTTGTCAAAGTGTCTGTTCGCTAGTAACATTTTGAATTGTTTTTATTACCAAAAGGAGAGAGAATGAATTACAAAGTTTTGTTCCTGTCAGTTACCATCTTAATTTTTCTGATGCTATCAGCCTGCAATTTGCCGTTGCCGACGGATTCTCCTCCAACTCCAACGCAAGGCTGTGCCGAGAAAATATTCAACGCCCAATATTACAACAGCGAATACGACCAGGATGGGGACTGTTACCTCAACCAGCTATTGGCCCCAGCAGCTTATTATGCGCAGTATACCGTGGATGACGACAGCGGTGACGATGAATTCATGGCCTGGTTGGAGAGTAGCTTCCAGCCCTGGCTGGATAATTATCCCTGGGACTGCAATGATAACGATGCCGCTATTGGCCCCGAATGTCAGGATGCCTGTGCTAGTTTGGGTTTTAATATCCAGTGCTATGACAGCGCCTACGATATGGATGGCGACTGCTGTATGATGGAGATGGCTGCGGATTCAGTCTGCGGATACACCCTCAAGAACGATTACGGCCAGGATGCCTTTGACAATTGGTTGGTTTCTTATCCCTGGGATACGGACGACAATAACCCTCAAGTTTGCGCTGCGCCGCAGGGTTGTGAAGCGCAGAGCTTCAACGTGCAATGTTATGACAGCGCCTACGATATGGATGGCGACTGCTGTATGATGGAGATGGCTGCGGATTCAGTCTGCGGATACACCCTCAAGAACGATTACGGCCAGGATGCCTTTGACAATTGGTTGGTTTCTTATCCCTGGGATACGGACGACAATAACCCTCAAGTTTGCGCTGCGCCGCAGGGTTGTGAAGCGCAGAGCTTCAACGTGCAATGTTATGACAGCGCCTACGATATGGATGGCGACTGTCACATGACGGAGGACTCTTCCCTATCTGTTTGCGGCTATACCCTGCAAAATGATTACGGGGAAGAGGCTTTTAATGATTGGATCGAGATTTACCCTTGGGACTGCGATGACAATAATCCCGCCATCTGGGTTGACTGCCCCACTCCTTCAACGACCGCATCGCCCCAACTCGCGCCCACCGTTAAGCCAACCCAGGAACCTCCTCCAACTAGAGATGAACCCCCGCCGCAGCCCACCGATGAGCCAACCCCGGAACCTCCGCCGGCGTTGCGACCGACTTCGGAACCTTCACCGACGCCTCGTAGTTAGGGATCACTGCGGGAACCATTTCCCGGGTAGTTTTTTCAATAGACTCAATATTGCATAAAAAAAGTTCCCTATGCCATTATGCCGGTCCCCGCGTAAAGATTCTTAAACTAAAAAGTCTCAATGATTGGAAATGAATGATCTCGCTTATAATTAGAGCATAGGACTATTGGAACTTAACATACCGCCATATCTGGGTAAAAAGGTATTAAATACAAGAAAAAGGCCACATGTGGGGGTTGTGAGAGTCCTTCTTAAGTCAGGGGACTCATAATCCTCAGCTGTGATTATTCTGGAACAGGAGTTTTTTTGGCAAATTTTTCTTCTCTGTGACCATACGCACTGAGTTTTAGAGATGTTTCTGCTTTTTACATGAAATTAAGCCCATATTGAGAATTGCTGTTTTCGACCTGCAAAGTTGCACTTACTTCTTGAATCTAAGGGTATAATAAGATTACTGGATCACTGATTATGGAGTAATCCTAAAGGTGTGGTTCCCATGAAGCGTAAACACTCTGGCCCCATAATATTTGTTGTGATTATTTCTATAGGAATATGCATTGCCTTGCTGCTAGTTTTAGTAATGTACTCTTTGAAGCAGACTGGCACTCCCTTAGGCTTGCTTAGCGAACCTCCCAGCGTACAAATTCTGATGCCTGAAGATGGAACGGTGATCACATCTGGGCAAGGGCTGATGGTAATTGTTGAAGCTACTTCAGAGATTGGAATGACGAGGGTGGAATTTTTCGAGGATGGGTTAATTTCGCAGCAATATATTTCTGCGGGGGAGACTTCACTGCAAACTGTTTTTCCCTGGTTTGGCAGCAATACAGGCTTCCATTCACTCAGTGTTGTGGCATATGATTTGCAAGGGCGCGCCAGTGAGGTTGTCAGCGTTCAGATTGGTGTTATGGCTGCGGTTCCTCAAGGTCAAGATGATGGAATCGCGGGTGCTGATGATGAACAAGCCGTTGGAGACGAGATTCAGCCCGAGGAAGGCGATCAACCCGAAGAAGGTGCAGATGCTCCCGTTGAGGATGCTCCTGAACTTGAAGATGTCGGTCAACTCCCGGACGAAGAGCCAGCAGCAGTAGATGAACCAGTCCAACCTGAAGAAGATCAAGCACCCATCGAACTCCCCCCTCAGCCTGAGGATGCCCCCCCTGAGATCTCACGCTTTGATGTCTTTGTTGATGTTGTCATGCCTCCCAACGGTGGGGCGGCTGTGGTCACAGCTGCAGCAGTTGGCTCAGCTCAGGATGACCTGGGATTGGAGAGGTTAACATTTACCTGGAGAAATGTTGTTGATCAAGATGGGGCACAATTCATACAAGATTGTAACGGCCAACAAGCCTGCGAGACTGACCTGGTCGTGCAGATGGGGGATGGACAATGGGTATTGAGCTTACAAGCTTTTGATACGTCGGGGCAGGCATCCCGTCCGAGTGTAGAGATCGTTGAAGTGCTGGCTCAGCCGGATCAACCACCTGCAGCAGCCGAACATGATTTTGACGATGATTGGCTGAGAGATCATTTCCGTGAGCAGGCTGAGAATTTTGCAGAAAACTTCGATGCTGCTGATTTTCTCCCATGGGGCGGCGGCCTTGATTTGGAAGATATTTTGCGGGGTTTATGGGGAGATCAGGAGGTAGAAATTGAGCAGGAAGAAGTCTGTGAAGAAGGGGACCGTGCTTGCCAGATGGGTTTGCCTATCAGCGTTTCCATCGACCCGCAGCCTACAGGTAATCTTATTACCTTAACGATTGAAGATGCACTCGCTGCGCCTGCAGGGCAACTTATTGCACCGGTAATCACGAAGAAATTTACTCATCACAATATCGTTTTCGATATTTTGCCGCAGGAGTGGGTTGATCTACAACGAGGCGGTTTGGTACCAGGGCAGCAGTTCACCTGGCTGGATGAAGATGTTGTCTGCCATGAAGAATATTCATATTTTGTGGAGGTCAGTGCTTTTGACCCTGCAGCGTTGAACGATTATTTAGGTGGCGGTGGTGTCCTGCGAGGTCAGGCTTTGGCATATGAAACGGTTGAAGTCAATTCTCTGGTATGTGGGGATGGATTGGTCAATGATTTGCAGCTAACGTCAGATGTTCACCCTGAAGGTGTCAAAGTGCACTGGAACTTGCCAGCGGAAGCAAATTGGCCTGCAGATGGTGTCCGTCAGATGCTGGTACGCTGGAATCGAACTGGGCCTCCTGGGGAGCAGGACTCCCACAATATCTACTCAGAGGCGATCGCCCTAGATATCCTTCAACAGGGTGGAGACTATCAATATATCGACCGAGATGTGGAGTGCGGCAATGAGTATTGGTATTTGTTGGGCGTTTCACAGGGAAATGAGCATCGGGGATTCAGTGCAAATGATTGGTTTGCCCATGCCAGCGTTGCTGCTCCAGCGCATTTCTGCCCCGAAGGACCACTTGCCAATATTGAATTAACTTTGTTATCTCACTGGAATGAGTGGATTGAAGGCCATTACACAGAAATCAGAATCGAATTTGAAGTCTCGCCAGATTTCGATTGGCCTGCCGGAAATAACGTTGGTTTCCATCTGTGGCAGGGCTCGACCGACGAAGATGGTCAATACCAATTAGAGAATAATCTCTTCTTCCCCCGTAGACCTGCTCAGAATAACAGCCCCTGGCAAGTTGATCAGGGTGTCTCTTGCTCCGAACATGTTTTTGATTTTTATTTAACACTTGTGGCAGATGGTCAGGTTTTGAATGAAGGACCTACCTTCAGCATAGAGCCTCCCAAGTGTCCCCCTAAAGACCCCCCAGCATTGCAGCAATTGCGCGCCACAAACGATTGTGGCGGTGCTGAACGCTGTGTTATTGTGAATTGGTTGCCGTTTGAACAGGCAGGGGATGAGCGACACCTTCCCGCGGAACACCTATTGATTGAGCGGCGAATAAACGTGATTAACAGGCCTTGGACAAGTTTCGAAATCTCAATGGATGAAACTCAATTCATCGATACTGAAATGAGATGTGAGACAGCTTTTCAATATCGCATGGTAGCCATTGATGAACGCGGTCTGCGGCGTAGTTCGTCGAATTTCTCACAGCCGCCCATGTTGATCATTGATACCCCCCCATGTGACCAACCCTGGGATGTGGTCGTTGTGCCAGATATGGAGTAAGGGAGGCTAACAATGAAATACACTAAATTTTCACTAATTTGGTTTTTGTTCTTGGGTCTTGTAACTGGATTTAGTTTGGCTAGCTGTGAGCTTTCGGGCTCCCCGCAGATGCCGGTTGAGGTTGCTTCTGTGCAGATTATCGTCCCGGTTGATCAAACCTATTTCTCTGTGGGAGATATGGTTCAGGTTAAAAGCCTAGTTTCCTCGTCCTCAGGCGTTTCCATCGTACGCCTGATAGTGAATGGTGTAGAAACGCGCCTTGATCAATTGAGCCAGCCCTTGAAAAGCGGCATCATGACCCAGGGTTGGCAGCCGACAGAGCCTGGAACTTTTGTACTTCAAACAAGCATTGAAGGATCAGGTGTTGGCAGTATTTCCTCCCAGGTAGTCATGGTCATTGTCGAAGGGGAAACCCCTCCAGAACAGCCGCCAGAACCGACAACAGCTGTCCCTGACATTGATGATACGATCACTCCCACACTTACACCGACAGAAACGTTGACACCGACTCTTACTCCAACTTTGACTCTAACCTGGACTCCCACCCTCACATATACACCAACCACAGAGCCCTTGGGTGTGCCTGAACCCATCGCTCCCAGTGGATCCTATAGTTGCCGGTCGACGATCTTCCTGGAGTGGAATTCCGTTTATTCCCCCAATGGCATTGCATATTACGAATGGGTTGTTGAAAGCCCCGGTGGAGTCGAAAATGGCACAACAACCGACATACAAGCCGAATTTTTCTTACCCAGCTGCGCTGCTCCTTATCGCTGGCAAGTGCGGGCGGCAGACAACCTGGGCAGGATTGGACAATTTTCAGAATGGATTGATTTTTCAATTGAGTAGTTGGATTTTCTGTCTGTTCATATAAAAAACGCCCCTGAATTCAGGGGCGTTTCATGTTAAGGGAAATAAATTTTTTAGGCTTCACCAGCTTCTTCGGCAGGGGCATCTTTCTTGGCAATCTTTTTCTTGCCTGTTTCAAGGGCTCCCTCGATCTTTGGTTTCTAAAAGATTATATCATACCCGGATTCCACGCCGCCGAAGCAGTCAAGGAGAGAATTTCGAAGAAAAGCCCCA
>NZ_CEYOSI010000216.1:0-5835 GCF_982879505.1 Candidatus Desulfolinea nitratireducens | reverse complement strand
AGTTCTTCGCGCGCTTTGGAAGGATCGGAAATCAGTAAATCCACTTCAGCGGGGCGGTAAAAGCGTGGATCCTGGACGACATAATCCTTATAATCCAGATCGACAAAGCCAAAGGCATTTTCACAAAACTCACGCACAGAATAGGTTTCTCCGGTGCCGATCACATAGTTATCAGCTTTCTCCTGTTGGAGCATCAACCACATGGCTTCAACATAATCACCTGCAAAACCCCAGTCACGGCGAGAGTCGAGATTACCAAGCCGAAGCTCACTCGCCAGACCAAGTTTAATCCGTGCAACAGCGTCCGTGATCTTACGAGTCACAAACTCCAGTCCACGGCGCGGACTTTCGTGATTAAAGAGGATTCCCGATGTTGCAAAGATATCATAAGATTCGCGATAATTTATTGATATCCAATGCCCATACACCTTGGCCACACCATAAGGGCTGCGCGGATAAAATGGCGTGTCTTCTTTTTGTGGTACTTCAAGCACTTTACCAAACATTTCGCTGCTTGAGGCCTGATAAAACTTGATCGAACGATCAAATAGGCGAATCGCTTCCAACATCCGTGTTACACCCAGAGCAGTCACCTCGGCGGTCAATACCGCCTGGCTCCAGGATGCTGGCACAAATGACTGCGCTGCCAAGTTATAAACTTCTGTAGGTTTATGTTCTTCCAAAATTGCAAGCAACGAACCCTGATCATGTAGATCGCCCTGGACGACATTAATATCATCTAAAAGATGATTGATCCGCTCATAATTCACTGTACTGGAACGACGCGCCATTCCAATTACCTGATAATCTTTTGATAGCAATAATTCTGCCAAATAGGAACCGTCTTGTCCTGTGATCCCTGTAATTAGTGCAGTAGGCATAGCATCTCCTTGGTGAAAATTTTCTAAAGCGAAAAGATTATACGTCTTCCTCTAGGCATGTCAAGCAGACTTATTTTTCTGAGATTGCCAATTGTCCCAGAAAAGGCCGCCAAATAGAAGAAGGGCGCTGAGGGATAGAATCCACACGACCATTGCCCCGAAAGAAAGGGTTGCGAATCGAACGTAATAACGGCTTGCATACCAGTGGGTAAAGAATGCCAGAAAAATGACTTCTACCGCTAAAATGCGTGGGAACCAGGCATCCCGGCGTTCCCGATACGAGAGCCACGCCCGCGCAGCAAATAAAGCCTGCAAGGTAAGGAAGATGACTCTATAACGTGGATTATCCCATTGATCGCCGCCAGCGCGGAGGGATGCGAGGATGATCCAGGTCCAGCTGGCAAGTCCAACCCACGTCCAGATCCGGCGCGCCTGGGGTGAATCAAGTTTTGGGATGGCAATAAAACCATATAGCAGAAAAGGTGCCAGGAGATACCATCCCAACGCGCGCAAAATTGCTATCGTTTTCCAGATAGGTGTAGTCGGCTCTATTAGGGCAGCAGGGAGAACGGGCTGCGCCAATCCATATCCTGTGGCAAAAGGAATGTGAAAGGCAGCGGGCATCCCCTTATAAAGTTTTTGCACCCAGCCAGAGCCAACCTCCAATTGGTAGGCGTCCCATTTAATTGCTTTATGCAACCATTCGAGAATGACTCCAATTGGAGTATTGGAAGCAAAATTCTTTTGACTCAAACCTGCAGAGAGAAGAAAGATGGCAAATAGAAATATGGCAATGATGATGATAATCTGTTTACTTGAGATGATGTTGCGCTCATGTTGAATTGCTGCGTAGATGCTTAAGATTATCAGGTTAATTATGGCAATGGCAGGAGAGATGAGCAAAAGACCTGTAAAACCGATTCCCAAACCCCATTGGGCAAAGCGGTGTTGACGATCTATTTGCCAGGTAAGAAATGCCCAGAGCGTGAGTGCAACGAAACTGATTAAAAAAGGCTCACGCATTTGAGAGCTGCCCTGCAGAATACTTTCGGGATAAAGAGCAAAAAGCCACGTTGCAGAGAAAGCAAGCTTTTCTCCACCGATTTCTTTTGCCGCCATCCAAAAGAAAGGGATCCCAAATGTGGCGGCAAAGGCGGCAAGGAGTGCAATCAAAAGTGGACGATGGGCATCAGGTGATAAATAGCGATAACTTCCTGCACTGAATGCCAGTAATCCCCCATATTGGTCGGTATGATATTCCTTATTAAAGGCCGTAAATAAAGATGCTTCGCTTTGCGCCAAATCCCAGGCCTGTGTGTCCCGCCTGAAGGCATCGAAAAATACATATCCCGCCTGTTGCTGTTCGCTTTCCTGATAGCCATTGATGGGGAGAAATACCTGTAAGACAATCGCGGAGACGAGGCGCAAAAGAAGCGCAAGTGCGATAATCAGGAGGAGCATTTGAGTTTTTCCGGACCAACGCCAAAGGGCAAGGAGCGCGCATAAGCCAAGAAAGAAGATCAGTGCAGTAGAAAGCCATGAAATGAGATAATTCCCAGCTTCAAAAAGCGCAAAAATAGCGCTGAGGCTCAAGCCAAGAGAAAGAGTCCAGCGCCAATCGGTCAGATATATTTTGATTTTATTTAACACAGAGATTAATGTACCACAAATAACAAGTTTCATTGAGATTTATGAGTCAGGTTCAGATTTTAATCCCCGAAACCACTCAGTCTCCGTCAAAATGGGACGCGGATTCTCGCAGATCAGGCAGATTTACACGGATTTTAAAAACTTTTTTGCTTTTCTCCGTGAAAATCCGCTAAAATCAGTACAAATCCGTGTTCTGTTTATGCCAGGGTGAGTAGTTACTAATCCCTTTCATCACCAGGCGGTCCCTCAGGTTGATCGAGGCGCACAACTTCTCCGTGGACGTTGATGACAATTTTGAATCCCATCATGCCCATATAGCTGCGTCCCTCTTCCGGGATGCCAGACTTAAGAATTGTTTCAAATTGTTCCTCAATATTTTCGATCTGATTTTGGATCATGGCACGGGAAAAAATATCATCCTGACCGAGCATTTTGGCGGTCTGCTCACCAAGGATGTCCTCGTGCCCCTCGATCAGTTCACCCATTTTCTTTAACACCTGACGATCAATCTGCTCGGCAGGGATGTGACGACGAAAGCCATCATCATCCACGACATAGCAAGGTTCAGAGCCAACCAGTGCGCTTTCAACAGCACGATCAAACTCATCCACGACGAGGCCAGCAAAAAGGGGAGCGTTCGCCATTAAGATTGCTTTCCTTCCACAGCAGCCAATAATATTCCCGCGCCAATTCCAAGACGGCGATCCAGTTGATTGGCGGTGTCCATGCTGAAATCGAGATCAAGTTCGTAGCGGAAGATGTTGAAGCGTTGTTTTAAGTCAGCGACAATGCTTTGACCAATGCTGATATCATAATTTTGGGGAATGAGCGAGACAAGGATGCGGCGGACCAGGGCAAGTCCCATGCTGTCTTCAAAGAGCGATCCGATTACTTGTCCGGCAGGATTTAGAATTTCCCATTCATCGCGGAGCATGGATTTCAATCCCTTGCGGCGAAGTGTACCGACATGCTCGTTATTGGTCGCATCGATCACATCGTAGGCAGCTGAGAAATCAATGATCTGACGGGCTTTGATCGAGAGAACTTCCTGAGATTTGGATTCGTCTGAATAAACGCGAATATCCTCGCGTAATTTGAACATTTTTTGTTCGCTAAACATTACCAAATTTCCATGTGGATCGTAAAAACGGAATTTGCCTTGAAGGGCAATGGCCTGGCGTTTGAGCAAATATTGATTGTGCGTAAAAGCAGTATGCATAAGCTTCTCCTTAAGAATTGATCTGTGAATCTACAACTTCTACTCGCGTCCCTTCGCCAGGCAGATGGAGGTAATCCTCCCCTAGCGGGACATAAGGTGTTGTCCACAGATAAATGAATTTCGACACGTTATCAGGCGTATTCACACAACCATGGCTGCGTGGGTCGCCAAAATCATTATGCCAATAAGTGCCATGAAAAGCATCACCATTGCCGGTAAAAAATGAAACCCAGGGAACGCCTGGCAGGTCATAATTGGCGGCATCTCCAGCACCGTCGGTCATGTGGACAGAGGGGGCCTTATGATAAGTACTGAAAGTACCTATTGGGGTAGGAGTGCCTCCCCATCCGCTTGCGACAAGTGAGGTCATTACAGGCGTATCGCCTTCATAGGCAACCATGACCTGACTTTCAAGATCAACATAGAGTGATTTTTCCTCGGCAGGCATCTCTGGCGAAATGGGAGCAAGCTCCTCGTCGGGGATGATCCGCAAACTATAGCTCGGCAGAAAATAGTAAGTTTCAGTCACCTGATCATAAATACGATACCAATAGGAGCCGTCGTCGGGATCCTGAATAATCTGGTTCACCCAATAAGTTGTCCCGTAGTAATAACGCATTTTAGGGCGATAAACAAACCCGGCCCCCAGCCGGATAGGCACGAAGGGAATAGTCAATTCTGCAAGTACTCCGCTTTCCGGGATGTCGAAGACAGGCATATTATAGGATGTGACGACTGGCTGGAGATTGGCAGAATGGGCATAACCTTCATTTCCGATTCGATACCAAAGGTGGTTATAGGCGTGCTCGCCTTCGATAATCATTTCCTCGGTGATGGGCAGGATGACATCCCGACCATAAAGATTTACTTTTTTTCCACTAAAGGAAGGCTTGTCGTAAATGGTGAGACTGCTCCACGTTGTGCGTCCCTGCCTTTGGAGGGGAGGCGCACCAGCGTAGGCTTTAGATATTCCCAAATCTGCCAGCAATAGACTTAACACGCCTGCTGCACTGAACTTGAGAAAATCTCGTCTTGTGAATGTTGACGGTAAATTTTGCATAGAACTTAGATGATTTTCTCCGTATCTTATCTTACTCAATAATCTCCACATGTGTTCCGGTAAAACCGTAGACAAATTCTTTTTCTGGCTTTACAACAGGAAAAGTCCAGCGGTAAAGCCATTTTGCAGCCCGGGGTGAGAGGTTGATACAACCGTGACTGCGTGGACGACCAAAATCATTATGCCAGTAAGTACCGTGGAAGGATATCCCTCCTTCGGTGATATAGAGCACCCAGGGGACTCCTGGCAAATCGTATCCGTTATTGGCAAGGTTACCAGCAGCCATATGCCGGCTGGGGCGTTTGTAATAAGTTTTAAATATGCCTTGCGGCGTATAGTACTTTCCGCTGGCAAAACGCGATCCTGTAGAGGCCCGTGTCGCGAAAACAGGACGGCTGCCTTCGTAGGCAACCACAAGTTGCTGGATCAAGCGTACTTCAATGGATTTACTATAACTCGACACTTCGGGCGAGATTGGCATTAACTCCGCTTCAGGGATAATCCGCAAATGCGAGGCGAGGACATAGTACTTCTTGGCACCCCACTTATCGTCCATCAGGCGATACCAGACTTTATTTGTTTCCTCATTCGTAATAGTTTCGGCCACCCAATGGGTGGTCTCGTAATAAAGCCGATAGGCCAGTTCCGCTTCATCATCAGGTTCTCGGCGCGCGTCTGTGTAGGGGACTGTCACCTCTGCGAGATTTCCCGTTCTGGGATGTTCATAGATCGGCCCATTCAGCCTCGTCAGCACAGGCTGGATATTACCCGAATAAGCATATCCTTTTTCACCGATCTTGTACCAGATCCGGTTATGGGCTTCCTCGTCATCGCTGATTGCAATATCGGTAATTGGCAGGACAATATCCTGCCAGGCCTCGCTAATGGCTGCAGAGTCGAAGCTGGGAGATTCGAAGAGTTTAATGGATTGCTCAGCGACTCTTCCCTCCTGATCCGGGAGCAAGCCGCTCGCTGCGCGCGCTTTCGTCAGTCCAGGCATAAAGACACTTGCAAGGCCAATTCCA
>NZ_CEYOSI010000215.1:5638-5857 GCF_982879505.1 Candidatus Desulfolinea nitratireducens | reverse complement strand
AAACACAAAGGCTTAACACGAATACCACGAATAGTGCAAATTACACGAATAAATGCATAAACATTTGCACAATTTGGTTATTCGGGAAATTCGCGTTTTAAAAACGCACTACAATATCTCAATGACAATACAATCCACTCTAAAAGCTGTTCCCGAACACGGCCCCTGCTATATCTGCGGGGAGGAAAACCCGTTCGGCAACGGCAAAATGACGCCCTG
>NZ_CEYOSI010000215.1:0-5538 GCF_982879505.1 Candidatus Desulfolinea nitratireducens | reverse complement strand
CAACCATTATTTAACGCCCTGCAACCATTATTTAACGCCCTGCAACCATTATTTAACGCCCTGCAACCATTATTTACGCCCTGCAACCATTATTTAACGCCCTGCAACCATTATTTACACCCTGCAACCATTATTTAACGCCCGGCAACGATAAAATGACGCTCAGCAAGGCGGTAAAGAGATTACAATATCCCCATGACAACACAATCAACTCTAAAACCCATTTCTGAACATGGACCCTGCTATATATGCGGCACACAAAACCCGCACGGCGTCGGGCTGACCTGGTATGCCAGGGAAGATGGCAGTATCTTTTCCGAATTTATGCTGACGGTCAAACAACAGGGTCCGCCTGGGCATGTCCACGGCGGGGCCTCGGCAGCTGTGCTCGATGAGGTGATCGGTGTGGCGATCTGGCGGGCGGGGTATAACGTGGCAGTAGTGAACATGGATATAAATTATCGACAGGCGATTCCAATTGATAGCACCGTCACCGTTGAGGCGCGGATGACAGGAAAAGAAGGTCGCAAATTTTTCGGGACGGGAGAAATATATTTGCCGGATGGCTCTGTCGCGGTGAGTTGTACAGGGATCTATGTTGAGGCGCCGCATTTATTTGAAGAGAGTCGATACAGGGAGTAGAAACGTGAACCGCCAAGACGCAGAGAGCGCAGAGTTTTTCTTAATGCCGCCAAGTCTTTTTACTCCTTGGCGATTTAAATAAGAATCTTGGCGTCCTTCGCGCTTTGGCGGTTAGCTTTAGGATAAGATAATATGCCTTTTGAAGAGATTTCCCACACCGCCGATTGGTCGCTCCGGGTTTGGGCGGATGATCTGGCCGGGCTGTTGACAGAATCCGCGCGGGGGATGTATGCACTCGCCAATGCAGAGCCCGCCGAGAGTCCACGGGTGAAACGGGAGATATCACTGGATGCGGTAGATGCGGAGAGTCTCCTGGTCGCATTTTTGGAGGAGTTACTTTATCTGGCCGAATCAGAAAATCTAATATTTAACCCCATTGGTAAAATGAAGATAGACGGATATCAATTAAAAGTTGAATTAGAAGGGGGAGCAATAACATCCATTGATAAAGAGATCAAGGCTGTCACCTTTCATAATCTGAAGATACGGCAGAGCGCACGCGGACTGGAAGTTGAAATCGTATTTGATGTGTAAATGGAGAGAAAATGAACACCCTTTTTAATAGTATTCAGGATTTTACAAAATTTGCCCTCGAAATGACCGACGCCGATCTGGAACGCGAATGGGTCTGGAAAGATTACGATGAGGAGGGTTTTCGATTCGCCTTTTTCAGAACCCTTGAGGATTTACTGACTTTGGAAGCTTTTCAGTCCCATAGACGAAAAAAAGCGCTCTCTCAGACACAACATATTTTGGCCGGTTATCATCTCGCCTTTCGTGATCTGCAGGCATCACTACTCGGTATCGACCCAGCTGAATATGAACGCGTTCCCGCAGAAGGAGAATGGTCGCTGCGCAAGGTTTATACCCATATCGTTGAAGCCGATCTGCTCTTCCATGTGGCGATAAAAAACGGTCTGAATGATCATCGTTTGAGAGATGGGAAGCTGAGCAAAATGACCGAAGAAATTTGGGAAGAGGTCTCTGGAACAAATGATGCTGAAGTAGATGCAATCCTTGCCGGACCAATCGAGGCCGCCCTGGATTATCATGAGACTGTTCATGCCAGGACTTTGTCCATGCTGGCTGATATCAGCGATGAAGAACTGGAGAAGACAACCTTATATTGGGAAAAAGAGGCGATGACTTTGCGCTTCCGGCTGCATCGTTTTGAATCGCATATGCGTCAACATACCATCCAAATGGATAAAACACTGGAAATGCTTGACCTGCACCCCAACGAGATCAAGCGGCTGCTGCGCCTGATCTACAATGGACTGGCCCGTGCAGAGAATGCCATGATGGGGATCAATGAAAGTAGTTTAAAAGCTGTCAACAAATATAAAAAAAACATCGAGGATCGCACCGCAGAACTTCGTGGTCTTTTTGAAAAGTAGAACAACTTCCCTCACCCGTTCTTGCTCCGCTCGAACTTCCCTCTCCCGCTCCGCGGGAGAGGGGGAGCGAGCGAAGCGATGCGGGGGTGAGGGCAGAGAGGAGTAAAATGATCGCTCTTTCTGACCTGATCCAAATCAGCGCAACCGAATGGGAGATTCCGCAATCATATCGGGAGGATATGCGCGGCCCCGTGCGGATATTTGCCACGCGGGAACTGCTCGATCATGTACTAACGGACAAATCACTGGAGCAAGCCGTCAATGCGACCACCCTCCCCGGCCTGGTAGGGGCAGTCATCGTGATGCCCGATATGCATCAGGGGTACGGATTTCCGATCGGGGGCGTGGCAGCAACAGAGTTTCCCATCGGGGTAATCTCTCCGGGCGCGATCGGATACGATATCAACTGTGGGGTTCGTTTGCTTGCTTCCCAGATCGAGGCTGAGAGCGCAATTCCGCATTTGGAGATGCTCGCCACGCGGCTGAATCAATATTGTCCTAGTGGCGTGGGAAAAGATGGAATGGTAAAACTATCCCTTCCAGAGTTGGAAGAACTGCTCCGAGATGGGTCAAAATGGGCCCTTAATAATGGCTACGCGACAAAATCTGATCTGGCCCGCACTGAAGAAAACGGCACTTTTAAGGGCGCAGATCCGCGTAAGGTCAGCGAGCGCGCCAAAAATCGCGGACGCTCCCAAATTGGCTCGTTGGGCGCAGGCAATCATTTCATTGAAGTAGATATCGTTGATGAGATTTTTGATGAGACCGCCGCCTCCGCGATGGGATTAAGGGAAGGCCATCTGGCGGTCCAAATCCACTCTGGCTCCCGCGGATTAGGGCATCAGGTCTGCACCGATTATGTGCGCGATTTTCAAAAGGCAGTCCAGCGCTACAATATCAAACTTCCCGACCGTGAACTCGTCTGCGCGCCGATGGATTCTCCCGAAGGCGCAGCCTACCTTGGAGCAATGCGCGCTGCGGCGAATTTTGCATTTGTCAACCGTCAACTGCTGGCACATGCTGCCCGGCGCGCTTTTGAAGATACGTTCGCGGGGAAGAGCAAAAACTGGGACCTGCATCAGGTCTACGATATTACCCATAATATGGGCAAGATCGAAGTTCATCAGATTAATGACAAACGCATCAAGGTTTGTGTACATCGCAAAGGGGCAACGCGCGCCTTTGGGCCAAGCGCTCCGGGGCTTCCCCCAGAATATAACAAAATCGGTCAACCCGTTCTCGTTCCCGGCAGCATGGGGACCGCATCCTGGGTATTGGTCGGCACAAAAGAGAGCATGACACGGTCACTGGGCTCCTCCTGCCACGGTGCCGGACGAATGATGTCCCGCTCGAAGGCGAAAAAGGAATTCCGTGGAGATGCGCTCCGCAGCCAACTTGGGAAGCAAGGCATCCACATCCGTGCAGGGTCACTGAAAGGTTTGGCCGAGGAGGCCCCTAACGCTTATAAGGATGTGAACGCGGTCGTTGAGACCGTGTCAGAAGCAGGGATTGCACGCAAGGTTGCTCGTCTACGTCCATTGGCTGTGATCAAAGGATAAGTTATTCAACGCAAAGATTTACTATGTTGTTTTTTTGGGTTTATATGAGGAAAAAGTAATATGAAAGAAAGATTGCTTTTAATTGCCAGCTTTCTATTCCTAACTGGTTGTGCAAATATTACTGAAAGACCTACCACCCCAACCACCACCATCCCCACTGTGAGATTAGCGCCAACCAATGTGGTTGAAGAGTTACCAGTAGCAGATGAAACTCCGCGGCCAAGTTTTCTCCCACAACCCGGTGATAGCAAGCTGACCCGTGCCAGTGCCTTTGCCGAATCAGTTGATCTCCTTTCAGCGGAAAGCGACCCCATTCAGATCATGTTACATATCAGCGGATATTTGCCGACTCCCTGCCATGAGCTACGAGTCTATGTCCCGCCGCCGGATGATGAGAATAATATTATCGTGGAAATGTATTCAGTGGCCGAGCCAGAAGTGATCTGTGCTCAAGTCTTACGAGCCTTTGACGTTACGATTGAGATGGGCAATTATCCCAAGGGAGGCTATCTGATTTGGGTGAACGACGATCCCATAGGCAACTTCAACACCCAATAATTAAATTGAAAAGCCACCATGATGATGGCTTTCGACTGAAATAAAGGAAATATCACATCTTTAGCAAATTATGGGATTTCCTTTTCCTGACGTTGAATTTGAACACCCCGTTTTTCAAGCTCAGCGATAAAGATATCCGAGGGAATATCATGAATGGGCGTCAATAAACCACGCTGCTTGATATCTCCACGCAAGATCATCTGTGCGCCGATGCTGGCTGTAAATCCCACCGTGCGCTGCATCGCCATTAAACCTGTATCCAGATCACGTCTGTCAATCATTTGGTAAATAACACGCTTTGATTGACCATCCTTCATTCCTTCAACCACAACACGAATTGCAGCAATATCTCTCTCATTCTCCTCATATTGCAATTGCGGGGATAATAAATCATGCACAAACTGACGGGGTGATATCTCATGGCCGCCCACACGAACAGGTTCATCGGCCAGGAAACCCAGGCCCACCATCTTCGTCCAAAATTCGGCATGCCCCGGCCAGCGCAAGGAATAACGTCCTGTATCGGTTGTTGTGTCTTTGATCCCAAAAATATCCAGGAATTTGACCGCATCACCGTTATAGTAAGCCTCCATAAGCCCAAGTCCCTCCATATCCACCATGTGAATATTTGACTTATCAAACATCTCGATTGGAGACAAATCTACAACCTGCCCACCTTTGAGCATCCGCACAGGGCGCTGATAGGCACCCAGCACACCAGCAAAAGTCCAGGAAATTTTATATTTGATGGGGTTATTGGCAGCCTCCGGCTCGGGAACCCCTGTCCCGTAGACGTGCAATGCCCTCACCAGATCAAATTCTCGGATGGCGCGTCCAGCCAGAACAAGGTCGATCCCCGGATCCAGTCCACATTCGGGCAGGATTGAGAGATCCTTCGTTTTTGCAGCGATCCCCAAATCCTCGTAGGCTGGCAAAGAATAGGAAGTTTCAATCAAATGAATTCCGCTTTCTATCGCCAATTTAACCAGGTTTTCACGAAATTCCTGTGAAAGCAATATAATCACAGCCTGCACCTGACGCATTTCTTTAATTACAGCTTGATCATCACGCACATCCAATTTGACGGTTTTTAACTTTGGTGTTTGCAACTGATCGGCATACTCCCGCAGGCTATCATAATTAATATCGGCAGCAATGATCTGGGAAACATCTGGACTATTCACCAAATCATACAATGCGGCTTTTCCCTGCATACCAACACCTAAAAGTAATATCTTCATTGCTATCTCCCATATTTTAGCCAGGGTTACAGAAATTCTCAATAAAGTTATACCTTGCGTCACATATTTTCACAAGGAAAATATAAAATATGCCCTTATAAAAATGATGATAATCATGATAAACCTCCGTATTATAAAATT
>NZ_CEYOSI010000214.1:3984-5959 GCF_982879505.1 Candidatus Desulfolinea nitratireducens | reverse complement strand
TATTTATCTCTGAAACCCTAAGCACGCAATCTTTCGCCCTTGGTGTCGAACACGACCGTTTTGGTCACTTCGCCCTGATAACGTCCTTCGATCAGCTCCACGTCCACACGCGTACCGGTTTTGGCCAATTCAACGGGGAAATACGCGTAGAAAATATTCTTTTCGAGAGTATATCCGTAACCACCACTGCGGACACGCGTGATTAGCTTGCCATTGTGATAGATTGCTTCACCGCCGTAAATCTGGGTAAAATCTTCGCCATCCAGCACCAGGGTGCATAATTTACGTTTCACTCCAGCTTCCTTTTGCCTGAGAAGCGCATCTTTCCCAATAAAATCTTTCTTGTTCAAATCCACACAGAAGCCAAGGCCCGCTTCGTAGGGTGTTTCGAGTTGGGTCACGTCGGCTGTGTAATAGCGGTATCCTTTTTCTAGCCGCAGCGAATCCAGCACCTTGTATCCGCCAACCTCGATGTTAAATTCTTTACCGGCTTCCATAAGCAAGTCCCAAACTGGCGTGGCACGGTTGTATGGAACATATAATTCCCAACCCAATTCGCCCGCATAGCTGACCCGCTGTGCATAGAGCTTAGTTCCGTTTATGGAAATTTGTTTCGTCATCAGATAGGGCTGCGCCTGATTTGAGACATCGTCCCGGGTAAGCTTTTCCAAAACCTGACGGGCCTTTGGTCCCCACAAGGCAAGACAAGCCCATTCTTCGGTGATATCACGGATGGAAACTCCACCATCCTCCTTTTCAGCATGCATCTGTAACCAGGCTATGTCGTTGGCAATGAAACTCGAACCGGTGATGACCCAGAAGGTATCCTCTCCGAGACGGGTGACAGTAAGATCCGCTTCCACCCCACCCTTCGGATTGAGAAATTGCGTGTACATAGCCGAGCCAACAGGCTTGTCCATATTACTATCGGATACACGCTGGAGCAAAGGCAGCGCAGCTTTGCCCCTCACCTCGATCTTGCCAAAGGGAGTCAGGTCAAAAAGGCAAACCCGTTCTCGGGTGGCCTGGTGTTCATCCCTAAGACGCTCGAAGTATGGTGGCTTGGCCCAGCCCCACTTGCGTTGATCTGTGCCCATACGCCGCCAGGGCTTACCAGGCTGAATATAGTTGACACGCTCCCAACCGAATTTCTCGCCAAAGACTGCACCAAGTTCCTGCAAGCGGTGGTGAACGGGGCTGACGCGGTGCGGTCTAGCCCATTCATGTTCGTCGTTGGGGAATCTTAAACGATAGTAATATTTCACACTCTCACGTGTTCGCTCTGCAGCATAGATGGGATCCGAAAAATAATTCCCGAACCGGGTAGCCTTGTAGGAATATACATCCATTGTCGGCTCACCACCGATAATCCACTCGGCCATCAATTTGCCAATCCCACCTGCCCCGCCGTAGCCATTGAGTGACATCCCAGCTGCCATCCACATGCCGCGCACTCCTGCCATCGGTCCCAGCACAGGCTGGCAATCAGGCGTGTACGCACCAGGGTGGTTGACCAGCGTAATGATGCCGGCCTGGTCAAGGAAGGGCAGGCGGCGGATCGCTCCTTCAAGAAGTTGTTCAAACCGGTCCATATCGGGAGGCAGGGTGTCGCCACCGTGCTCCCAAGGGGCGCCGTCAATCCAGCGTTCCAGCGGATTTGGTTCATATCCTCCAATCACCAATCCTCCATGTTCCTGCCGCATGTAAACCAGATTATCAGGATCGCGCAGACAGGGAGTTTCCGCGTTGAATTCATACCCAGGAACGGCCTGAAGCGCGATATGTTGATGATCCACTGGTGTAGTCGGGAAATACAGACCTGCCATCGCAGCAATACGCGGTGCCCACATCCCGGCTGCATTAACGACTAATTCGGTTTTGATGGCCCCTTTATCTGTCAATACTTCTGTGACCTCTCCTCTCGGAGAGAGTTTGATTCCTGTTACCCGCGTATCAGTATAGACTTTTACGCCCA
>NZ_CEYOSI010000214.1:0-3974 GCF_982879505.1 Candidatus Desulfolinea nitratireducens | reverse complement strand
ATCCCGCCATACAGGCTCTTATCTGTAATTTGCGGCATATGCTCGACTGCCTCATCCGGACCGATGACTTCGCATTCCAACCCCAGCGCTTTGGCACGACTGACGCTGCGCTCCATATCTTTAAGTTGCTCAGGGCTGGATGCCACGCGTAGACTCCCAACGTGGTCAAATAAACCCAATTCACTGTAAAGTTCGATGCTATACATGCGGAACTTCAACATGGTCTGCGAGGTGGCAAATTGGGTTACCAGCCCTGCAGCGTGGGAAGATTCCCCGCTAGCGATATCACCTTTTTCCACAAGAATGATATCGCTTCTCCCCATTTTTGCAAGATGATACGCAACCTGCGCACCGACAATTCCTCCACCTACAATAACTATTTGTGCTTGGTCTTTCACAACTTCACCTTACCTTTCTAATCGGTATTTTGAGGGTTGGTGATGACAACATCCACCGATTTGGAAACCAGCGCATCATAAGCTCCCGAATCGTGCTCATCATCTGTGATCAATTGATGAATTTGGTCGACTTTCGCCACTTCAAAATTGGAGACCATCCCCCATTTTGAATGGTCTGTAACAACAGCCACGAGACCCCTGGTCCGCGCAATCATCATGCGCACGATCTCAGCTTCCGGGTTAGTTGGGACTGTGCAGCCGTACTTCAGGCTGATCCCATCTACGCCAAGAAATGTTTTATCCGCATAGATTTGTGAGAGATAGCCAATCGCAAAACTACCAGTCACTGCATTGACTTTGTTATTCAGTCTCCCACCCAGAAGTACGATTTCATATCCAACTTCATTGCCGATCTCAAAAGCGGCGATCGTATTATTTGTAAAAACAGTTATATCTGCATCTTTTGGAATATGATGAAAAATTTGTGCCGTTGTGGTGCCGCTGTTGATAAAAACAATATCCCCACTTTCAATTAGAGATGCAGCATGTGCGCCGATCATTCGCTTCTCTTCAGGATAACTGATTGCACGTTGTTCATAATCCGATTCCAGATTCATGCGTTGATTAAGAATGGCTCCCCCGTATGTCCGCTCTAACAGACCCTCTTTTTCCAGCCACTCCAGATCACGCCGAATAGTTGCCTCAGACACATCTACAGCCCCACTCAAATCTGCGACACTGGCGATTTTGTGAGCGTTGATATATACCTGAATCAGCTTACGTCGTTGAGCGGGAATGAGGTTCTTACTCATTTAACTCCGTGAAAAACAGGATTTTATGAAAGAGTTTGCAATACTTTGCCTATTCATTGTAGCAAACTAGACAAAGTATTGCAAACTATTGCGATGGTTTTAAGGTTATTTTTATAATCTCCACCGCAAATTAATAAGGATGCAGCAAATTGATGCTGTATCCTTATTAAAAACTTCAAAATAACCTCACCTATGATTGAACTTCCAGTAACCAGGTAGAAAACTCGGCTGAATCCATCTTTTCTTCGGCTCTTCCCCATCTTTCAATTGCCCAGCCCCAAAAATCGTATTCGATCGTGGAGATCTTCTCTTGAATTGCAGCCCAAAGCCCCCAGCCAACATCCGACATAACCATGTTCAATTTCATGCGTGCGATCTTACTGGCAGATACGCTTCCAAAATATGCGGCACAGACCTCTTGAATCTGCGTTTCGTCAAATTCCATTTCCTGGCACGTATTTCCCAATTCAAAACAGGGGTCATTATTCCCGCTGTATTCGTAATCAATCAAACGTAAAGACTTTCCATCGTCAATATAATTCTCTGCCAACAGGTCATTGTTGCAGGGAACAGTTGGCAACGGATTATCGGACATTGCCTCTTCGATCTGCTCAATAGTTGGCATTCTATCAAGATATCCGTCAGGAATGGGGATGTTGCGTTCATTGCAAAGCTTGAGATAATATTCCGTGATGCGAAACATATTAAAATCTGTCAAGAAACGAGGGCCGCCATGCAGTTGTTTTATGGCCTGTGCCATTCGAGTTGGCATACCGGGTGCATTCAACGCTTCCTTAGACATGGTTTCCCCCTCGATGAACTCCAAAACCATCACCTTGAATTCAGGTAAATAATAGAGTACTTTTGGTCCAACTCCAGCTTCGGCAGCCGCTTTTGAGTTGGTGTATTCATTTTTTCGATCTACAGCCAATAGCTCGGTGCTTTCCCCTGGAACGCGAACAAAAAAAGGGATACCATCTACATTTACTTTATAATTTGGATTTGTCAGGCCTCCCAAAAGAGGCTCAAAGGAGACATTTCTCCCCTTCCAGTCCTCAATTTTC
This sequence comes from Candidatus Desulfolinea nitratireducens, assembly GCF_982879505.1. Lineage (NCBI taxonomy): Bacteria > Bacillati > Chloroflexota > Anaerolineae > Anaerolineales > Candidatus Desulfolinea > Candidatus Desulfolinea nitratireducens. The sequence goes on along the minus strand of NZ_CEYOSI010000214.1, from coordinate 1,700 downwards.
GATATAGCATCTTCAATTACTGACATCACAACCTCTTTTCCTGGACATAACAGAAATAAATTGTGGTCAGTGTTCAAAGAACACTGACCACAAGATAAACAACAATATTTAGATCTATTCGGGTGGTATCTCTTTGAAGGCAAATTCCACGTTAATACCCTTGGCTTTCTGCGCATTCTTAGCGAGTAAGTACCAGATCGCTGAGAACGCCAAAACGCCGAACACAACAATATACGCCAGATTGCTCGTCAGACCCAACTGAGGATAGAACATAAACATCAGAACCATTGCGCTACCAAGTACGAAACCGATCGCACCCAAGACAGTAATCATCGGTGTGTTACCAATCTTGTATTTGGCGCCTGGCGAAGCTTCATATACATCCTTTGCACGGTAGGGCAAAAGCGACCCGGCCAGGCAGGTGATGACAAATACATATCCGCAGGCGAAGGTCACACCTAGTGTCAGACCGGTCCAGGGGCCCCATAGATTGTAGACCAGGATCACTGGGATGCTGGCAATAAAGTACGCGAGATGCGCATTCACAGGCGTATGACGCTTTTCATCCACTTTGCTGACCCATTCGGGCAGTAGGCGGTCGAGAGACATGGCAACCATCACACGGGTCATGCCGATGTAGCAGTTGTGCACGATCTGATGGGAATTCAAGATATACCCAATACCGATCAGTACGATGATGAACGGGCTAGCCGAAAGTGCAACCGCGATTATATTGGGCCACAACCAGAATCCGGAGATAGTTGCTTCGGGTAGACCTAGCCAATAGCCTGCTCCTGCAATATACAGGAACTCAGTGCCGACTGCTTTTTCCAGCGCAGCCGCCAAGATGGCCAGGAAAATACCCGTGAAGATTAACGAACCGACGATAATGTAGGCTTGGCTTTTGAATGAGCGGGCATTCTTGATCTCGCCATTTTGCTGGGCACTATAGGTTGCCCATTGCAAGGAGGTCCAGGCAATTGGGGCGATCAGTAAAGTAGCCAACAAACTGAAGGGCGGATTCAAATCAACCCCAGCCGCCACAGAGGCATCTATTGCTGTTTGTACGAAATTCGTTGTGCCGCTGATCGCTTCCGCAAATATATCGATCTTTCCCATTGAGGTAGCCGGATTGCCCATAAAGAGCACAATCAGCATTGTTAAGAAGGCAACCAGGGTGCCGACAATCATTACAGCCTGGAAACGTACATAGTTCTTAAAACCACTGATCAAAACCATCATGGCAACAAAAGCGTTCAATATACTTGTGATTACGATCCCGTTCGAGGAGGTGAACCATAGCCCAAGACTTGACATCGCTGCGCTTCCGGTTGTTGCGCCCAACCCCAAAAATAAGGGAGCAAAACCAAGATATGATAGCAACCATCCTGAAAGGGCTACCCATTGAAGGATCCAAATCACATAACCGGACATAACGACGGTGAAGGCTACACCTCCGCCAAATACCCGGCTTTGAAAGACATAGTCACCACCAGAACGCGGCAATGCAGTTGAGAGCCATACATACACAAAGGCAATGGGAATCTCAATCACCATTGCCAGCAAAATACCCCAAACCATCTTGCCACCCGGAAGAGCACCAGGTGCCCACAGGTAGGTCCAGGGGAAGATCAAACCCATTGTCAATACATTGTAGATGAAAGCGGAAAAAGGGGACATAACACGAACAAGTCCGGATG
>NZ_CEYOSI010000213.1:1997-5965 GCF_982879505.1 Candidatus Desulfolinea nitratireducens | reverse complement strand
CGATCATTTTATTTTCCATCATCTATTTCAATATACTCAAATCATCTTTTTTATTGTAGAAAAACCACTGCCTATGGCAGTGGAGTAAATATCGGTTCGACCGGTGTATAGAAGATGACGAGTATCATGTATCGACCTAGAAGATGCGAAGCTAATAGGAGATACATGATGGCTCGTCGATTTAGAAAGTTAGCACACTCTCTATATGAGTGCAAGTACCCTATCGTTTTCTGTCCGAAGTATCGTTACAAGATATTGGATGAAGTTGTGTCAAAATATGTACATCAGGAAATCTATCGTCTCTGTACTCAGAAGGATGGAGTAGAGATATTGGAGTTGAATGTACAGCCGGACCATGTTCATGTAGTCCTATGGATACCACCGAAGTATTCGGTATCAAGTGTAGCCGGTTATCTGAAAGGGAAACTGGCTCTACGGCTGTTTGACAGATTTCCGCAATTACGAAAGCGTTACTGGGGTCAGCATGTCTGGTCTCGCGGCTATTGTGTGAGTACGGTAGGCTTGGATGAAGATCATATTCGCCAATATGTTAAGTGGCAGGAAAAGAAAGAAGCAGATTTAGAGCGTGGACAATCGCGCTTATTTTAATTAGCTGAGTAGCATCGCACCTTCTAGGTGCAACACTTCAAGCCACCACCTTTGGTGGTGGTACTTTACTAATATTGTAATACGGAAAATCTTAAAAATTCACTCGTTACTCATCACTTTTTCCGCCCAATAACGCCGCAAAAGGCAGGGCCTGAGTCGAATCCTTGCGGCCCGTATTCCAGGTGATGACCAACTCCTCTTTGGCGCGGGTGATCCCCACATAGAAGAGTCGCAGCCGCTCACGGACGTAATCGACGCGGGCGGCCAGGGTCGCCTGGCCTTCACTGTAAAAATCATATTCGCCGGTCTGGGTGGCCGCATCCAGTTGGGCGAGGGCCTCGGCTTCGAGATTTAACCCATCCCGCAGAAACCATTTCTCCGAGATATACGTATCATTCGGCTGATTGGAGGGGAAGGTATAGGAATTTACCGAAGTCAGATAAACCCGGTCCCACTCGAGACCCTTGGCCTTATGCATCGTCGTCACCACCACTTTGCCCCGATAATTTGTTGGATCAAAACCGCCATCCTCCGCCGAAAAACCGATGAACTTGCGCTGATTTTTGGCGATGATCGATAGCTCTCCTGTCAGCTCTGGCAGACGCCACTCGCTGTGATCGTTGGCAGCCTGTCGCAGAACGAGGGCCAGTTTGTGTGCCAAAGCCAGGTCAGCCGCTTCGGTGAAAAGGTCCTGGGCCAGGGTCAGGATCAGTTGATCGATGGGGAGCGTGACCGCATCCAGCCAGCGTTGGACGATTTTTCTGAAGGCGATCAATTCTGTGATCACATCATCCGATTCGGACTCCTGTAGCCCTGCCAGCCAATCTTCATCGGGGGAGGGGGCAAGGAAAGCCTCCACTTGTGATGCCTTCTTGACCAAACTCGCGATATGTTTATAAAAAGCCTCATACTCATCATTCTCTCGCCAATCCCGCCGCCAGACGCGGTAAACTGTTGCCAATTTGGACGCAGATTGCGGGTCCGCCAGATATTTGACGATATTCCCCAATGCCCCCGCAGTTTGGCGGGTTGACTGTGTGGAGGAGAGCACCTCGACCACTTCGATGTTTTGTTGTTTGAGCGCATCGGCGATCTCGGCGCCGCGCGCATTGCGTGGGACGAGGACCGCTATCGTTTTATCTTTATTGTCCGGCATCCAGCGGGCGATCGAATCGACGATGGCCGAAAGCTCGGCCTCGGGGCTGAACTTTTTATTGATTAAATGGAGTCCATCCAAATTCATGGGCGGGTTCGGTTGTGGATCGTCCGGGCCGGTCGGTTGGATATAGGGTGGCGCAAGCGCATCGCGGGCATCTTCATCCGGATGTGCCTCCATCACCCAATTGATCAACTGGTTTGCCAGATCGATCACGGCTTTTTGCGAACGCCCGGAGTTGGGCAATTCGCGCTGAAAATCGGCTTCGTTGGCGATAAAATCGCGCAGCAATTGCGGGTTGGCGGTGGTAAAGGTTTCAAAAATCGCCTGGTTGGGGTCGCCGACACGCACCCAGTTTCCGCCCTCACCAGAGAGCAGACGCAAAATTTTCTCCTGGGTCTGACTGCTATCCTGCGCTTCATCTTCGAGAATATAGGGCCAGCGGTGGCGCAGGCGTTCAAGAAAATCGGGATCACGCTCGAGCAGATCCAGGGCGAGACGGATCAGATCGTCAAAATCGACCGCGCCTCGATAGGCGAGGGCGCGCTGATAATCAGTGTAGATCGCCAGACCCATTTCAGCGAGGGGCAGCGGGGCGGGTTGATTGGCAAGCTGGGCGCGGAGTTGATCGGGCAGGATCCGGCGATCTTTCGCCGAGCGGATGAAAGCCAGGGCCAGCCCTTCCAATGTATTCGGGAGCTGTTGACGGCGGACCCAATCTCGTTTGGAATTATCCAAATCGGGATCGAGATAATCGTCGAGGGCATTCGGGTTGGCTGCCAGCCAGGCGGATACCGCTTCTTTGCGGATGAAATTGGCTTCACGTTCGTCAATGATCGCGAAGCGTTCCTCCAGCCCGACCAGGCCTGGTTTCTCGCGGACAATATCGTGTGCCAACCCATGCAGGGTCCGTACTCGATATCCGACACGCGGCAAAAGCCCGCGCGCGGTGATGAACCCGTTGATCCGGCTGGAAAAATTATCTACCGCCGAATTGACGAGAGTTACGATCAGCACTTCCTGCTCCCTGGCGAGTTCGCCCCGTCCGATGATCTCAGCTGCCAACGCAGAGAGGGTGAAGGTTTTGCCAGAGCCTGGAACGGCGGCAATCCCCATTGTGCCATGGGTATATTGGAGAATTTTCTGTTGAGAGGGGCGGAAGGTTGGGTTCATAGAATTTTAATCTGTCCGCACGGCGGTGAACCGATTGTGCTATTTTTACGAAGTCCTTTGGACTAAATCTTTTCTAACGTATCCTTCAGATTATTGGCTGCATGATGTTTCTTCTGATTTAAGATATAACGCATAATAACGGGCAGATTTTTCTCACCAAATGATAATACGCCATATTCCTCTTGCCAATAAAATTTGTATCCTGGGTGAACGGTATGATTTACAAAATGGGAGCTGTTTCCCTTTACCTCTCCAATAAATTTTGCAAATGCGATTTTGGGTGGAACCGATACAGCCAAATGGATATGATCCTCCACCTCACCGATGGCGTGGACGATGCAGCCCAGATTAATACCCTTTTTGGCGATGATGCTGTGTAAATCCGCTTCAAATTCGGCCAAAATTAACGGCTCCCGTCTTTTTGTCGCCCAAATGAAATGATAGAAAAGTTTCCAATATGGCATGTTTTTTTAGCCCTAACAGGGCTTTGTATTTGTAGCACGGAGGATTTATCCCCATGCGAATATATTATTTATTTCCATCCTGCAAGACCTGCTGAAAAGCCTTCAACAAGACCCCGCGCTGCTCGAAACCTGATTCGCCCAATTCAGACAAACCCAGGTAGAGGCGTTCCTTGCAGCGGCGCAGCAGGCCGGTCGTCAGACGTGCCAATGTTTCCTGATTGGCGGTCACATCGTCGGCATCTGTCCAATAATGACCCTCGGCATTATCCCAACCGCGCGATAAGACATAGGGGTGTGTCAGGGGCTGGAAGAGTCGTTCGACCCAGCCGTCCGAGCCGGGGTTCAGCCAGAATTGGACTGCCACCGCCCTGTTTTGCATCAAAAAAGTATAAGCGGGCGCAACCAGGACAGCATTATCAGCTTTCATTTTCCAGGCGCCCAAATACTGCGCCGCGATGACACCTTCGCTGAGCATGGCAATATACTCCCGCCCTAGGGTCAGTGCGTCGGTATCTGCGGAGGCCATCGCCCAGCGGAACTTCTTGACCGACTCGATCAGGCTGGCT
>NZ_CEYOSI010000213.1:0-1987 GCF_982879505.1 Candidatus Desulfolinea nitratireducens | reverse complement strand
ATCCAGATCACGATGGAAGCCAAATTCCGGTTGAGACAGGATCTCTCCGAAGAGTTTACGCAAAAAGTGATCGAAAGGGGCGACATCCTGCTCTTGATAAGACAGCAGCCAGTCACGCAACTGCGTGTAGCGACCACCGAAAATGAATGTGATTCTCTCTTGGACATCAGGCTTGATCCCGTCAAATGGATTCAGTGACAGGCTCCTGCTGTTGTAGACGATCTTTGTCAGCAAGTTGGCGCGGACGTGGTCAAAACCATCGATGGCCTGCATCAGGGCATAGGCCACATCAAACTCGCTTGGAAGGATTCCCCATTGTGGATGTGCCAGGGCTGCCAGGGTCAGCAGGGATTGGGTGGCTGGCTCATCGCGTAAGGATCGTGAGGGTCTGTGCGAGCGGACGGGGATTCCTTTTGCCTCAAGACGATGCATCAGAGAAAAGCGAAGCGCATCTGAGAGATAGGGCGCGAGGACAACGATCTCGGCTGGCTCGATCCCCTCTTCGAGAAGATTGCCAATCTCATCCGTCAGCCAGTCGAGCAATTCGGGATAGAAATGTGCATCGGCGTACCGCAAGACTCCCTCTCCCAAACCCTCCCCCTTCTCCCTCCCCCGTGTCCGAGGGAGGGTTGGGGAGGGAACAATCACTCTCGCCAAAGAATCGCTCAATGCCAAAATATCATCTGATGTCACGAAGGATTCGGTCAGCGATGCCTGGGTTGGGCAAGTATCTCTTAACTGCCAGGCAGTTTCCGGGTCTGCGCCGAGGAAACGGCGGAAGCCGCCATTCTCATCATAGATCAGCAATGCGGAGTCGAGTTCCGGCATCCACTCTCGGATCAGATCATGCGCGCGGGGAATATCCTCTTCGAGGTTATCGTAGATCAGATGTCGATATGTGCGGGTCAGATAATCCCGCACGATGGGGTCGGGCCAGAGAATCTCCCAGAAGATTTCAAGTTGGAGTGAGAAATCCAGTAAATTATGCTCGAGAGAATAGGCGCGGAATCGGTTGGCACAATCCTGCGTATCGGTGTAGATCCGTCGTTGGGCTGGATCACCAAGCCAGGCGCGGTCAAGTCGTTCACCAATCTGCGTATGCGGGAAACCAATCACGGCGGCTTTGTTGAGATTATCGATTATCTGGCTATAGAGGCGGTTTCGATTGATGGTTAGCGACTCGAAATAACCCTCATCAAGCAAGGGGCGGACGAGGTGCGCCATATAATATTGGGCGGTTTCAAGCGTCAGAAAGATGGGGGGGTGATCGGGGTTGGCGAAACCTGCCGCTTCGGCTGCGAGGGGCCAAAAGAGATCGACCATGCGACGGGCAAGACCGCCAACCGTCGCCAATGTGACCTGTCCACCCGCGCCGATCTCTGGGCTGCGGAGTAGCTCCTGATAGGGTTCCTGCAGGGTGCGTTGGGGTGTCAGGACGAGAATCGATTCGCCGTGAACGCCCTGCTTGAGAAGATAGCGCATCCGCTCCACCCCGACAGTGGTCTTGCCGCATCCCGCCGGACCCGATAGAAATATTTGTGTGTCTATGGGCGAAGAGATGATCTCTGATTGAACAGTAGTGAATTGAAAATCCATTGGCTAGAGGGTATAGGAGGTGAGGTCGTTTGTCAAGTGATAATTAACCGCCAAGACGCCAGGCTTTCAATACTTGACGTCTTGGATTGTTTTGAATATCTTTTCTTCTTTTTAAGTTTTCTTGAAATTGACTTTTAATTTTTCATGAAGCCGTGTTCGATCTTTAACTTTTCCACCCGAATAATAATTCCGCCCAGGCGTCCGCCCATGATTCCCAGGATGATGCACATAATTACGTCGGCAACTGATTCTGTATGATAGAGGTAACTCGCAAGCAATTTGGCAATCACCAAAATCCAGATCAAAAAAAGATAAACTCGGTCAAGGGATAAGGTAACCGCTTGAATATCGACATTGGCGTGCATCGGAACGATGTAGCTTATTAAAAAAC
>NZ_CEYOSI010000212.1:4358-5980 GCF_982879505.1 Candidatus Desulfolinea nitratireducens | reverse complement strand
TACTCATCTCCATGCTTATTTCGATTGATTTCTCCAGGAAATAACAGGGATTTTACCTTGTTTAGATTGAGGGGGGCGAGTTGAATTGGATGTATAATTCTCCATTTCAACTAGCAAAGGAATACCAGGGTCATTTTATGCAAGCAAAACAACAGGATTTTTTCACAGGGGCGCAGGATTCTCTGCCCATCTTATTAGGGGTTGTTCCCTTTGCGCTGATCTGCAGTGTGGCTGCTGTCAGCGTGGGCTTGACGCCCTTTGAAGCAGCAGGGATGTCCTTCATCGTCTTTGCCGGGGCCTCACAATTAGCTGTCCTACAACTGATTGGCGAAGGCGCAGTCTGGATGGTAATGGTGCTCACGGCCTGGGTCATAAACCTACGATTCACCATGTATAGCGCCACCCTTGCGCCCTATTTGAAGGATGAGCCCATCTATCGTAAAGCTCCCTTTGCCTTCATTCTTTCAGATCAGGCCTTTGGCGTCACGATGAGTCACTTTGCCAACAAAATCCCTGCCAACCCGGCCTGGTATTTCTACGGTACAGCCGCGGCCATCTGGCTCACCTGGATCATCAGCGCAATTGCTGGCGCCTTGCTTGGGACTCTCGTCCCCGCAAGCTGGGGGCTTGAGTTTGCCTTTCCGCTCAGTTTTCTGGCCTTGATGTTTGCCGCCCTCAAAGATCGCCCGGCAGTTATCGCAGCCCTGGTCGGCGGACTGACTGCCATCATTACCCGGGGATTGCCCTATAACCTGGGCTTGATTCTGGCCGCCCTCCTCGGAATCGGTGCAGGGGTATTGGCTGAGAGTATTGCTGATAAAAAGATGGAAGGAGCTGCCCAATGAATGGTCTTCCTCTTTGGCTGCTCTTCATCGCAATGGCCCTGGGCACATTTGCACTGCGCTTCTCATTTATTTATCTGTTCGGCAAAGTGGAAATGCCCGAGTGGCTGCGGCGCGCTCTCCGATTTGTACCTGCTTCCGTTTTAGCAGCGCTGGTTTTCCCCGCGCTAACCTATCCTAATGGGGTACTTGATCTGACGCTTGGAAATATTCGCTTGTTGGCCGGTATCGGTGGGGCACTGGTCGCCTGGCGCACCAAAAACGTCATGTGGACCATCGTTGTCGGGATGGTTCTCTTCTGGATATTGCAGGCTTTATAAAAATATAAAAAGGCGGACAACCGTCCGCCTCCACTAACTCTCCACTCTCTCATCTTAATTCTTCCCTCTATTCTTTAAGAAATGGAATCGCCAGTCTATAGCGAATTGGCTTATCTGAAAGTGCGCGCAATGCATTGATCACGCCCTGCCAGGTGCAGAAAATGCCGATCAGAATCAGGGGCAGGGGGACGCAGATAACAAGCAGGATGAAGAAGGGGCTATTTTCCAGATTACTTACCTTTGCACTATCCATCATGATCAGGGGGGCAGGAGCAAGCATGAGCAGGAAGAGGGCTGCAAAGAGAGCCAGGGTCATCGTGATCTGGAAATTGAGCACCTGCCTCCCCTGTTTATCAATTTTATAGGATTTATTTTTCTTCCATGACCAGAGCAGCAAGGGGAGGATGATAATGCAAAAGATGCTGCTCAGATGTAAGAGGGCAAGCCATAGATTTTCGTT
>NZ_CEYOSI010000212.1:0-4348 GCF_982879505.1 Candidatus Desulfolinea nitratireducens | reverse complement strand
TTTTCGTTTTCAGCGTTATCTTCCATAAAATTGAAGTCGAGGCTTTCACTCAGGCATTGCAGGGTATATGAGCGTGGATCAACTTCTCCGCTTTCGATTCGCTGAATCGTGCGCGGACTGACCTCACATTTTTCAGCCAGTTCCTCCTGGGTGAAGCCTTTTTGCTGACGTAATTCAATTACTCTGAGTCCAAGATCGGGTTGGTTCATTATGTTCTCCTTTCAAGATTCAACTCCCATTATAGAAATTACGCCAGGAATTACCATGTCGTGTATACGCCATTTATACGACACTTTGTTTTGATGGGCAATATTGTTCGTTTTCCATTTATTTTCAGGCCAGGTTAGTCGGCAAAAAAAGAGCGACTCGATTGGGAGTCGCTCTTTTCGTTTTGCTGCAATGTCAGATTATGGACATTCGATCTTATAACTACTCTCTGCCTGCTTGTTATTTGGGCCTATAACCACCAGTTTCACCCAATAGCTCCCGGCAGTTAGTGGGGGAACAAAACTATCTGCAACAGATGTTGAACCACCGGTATCAAAATCGGTTGCATGGTCAGTTATTACGCCGTTTTGTTGAGTATCGAAATGCCATGTAGCAGTTCCCGGCCCATTCATCGTAATACTTCCTTTAAGTTCCAGGGGTTGGATCGGGCCAAAACAGCCGGGCACAGAGATCGTATCCGGTTTTTCGATGCTCACGCCGGTTACCGAAGCTATGGATTGGTTAATCACTGGCAAGGCCGCCAGATTTCCAGAAGTGTTGGTCACACTGGCTGCCACCCAGCAGGGGGTTGTAGGGGTGTTGGGCAAAGCCACATACCACCAGGAGGCCGTAGAATTTTTCCCCTTGATCTCGGCCGGTTGGCCTTCCACCAGTGCGCCAACGGCTGCCCATTCAGTGCCATAGCCGAAGCGGCAGTTGACATTCAGATCATTGGGCCATGCGACCGGCACGGTGGGTGTGAATGTGGCGGTGGGTAGAGGCGTATCTGTGGGAAGGGGCGTTGCAGATGGGATCGGGGTTGCAGTGGATTCCGGGGGGAGGGGAGTGTTTTCCAGCGTAGGTGCAGGGGATGGAGCTTCATTCTCATCATTTTGAGTTGTCGCATTTGTGGGCAAGTTGCAAGATGAGACTAAGATGACTAAGATTAATAGTAGAGATAAATTACGAAGTTTCATGGGACCTCCATAAGGATTGATGTTATTCCAATAATAGTCTGCGTGAAGATGCAGATAAATCAGTTTATCTGGAATAGTAGCAAATTGCAATAGGCTTTTGGACTTTACCAAAGAAACAAATACTAAAATAAAAAGACCCAACGTCTTTTTTATGAACTGAACTGCGCACTATAGATAAGACACAAAAAGAAAGCTCCCGTTGTGGTCATATTGATTATTTGCTAAAACAATCAGCTTCAATTTAAATTACTATTTACCCAGGTTTCAAATAATTTCTCTTGAATATCCCAGAAAGGTTTTGGCATGAATTTATTCTTTTCACCCTACGTTAAATTTGCTCCAAATTCTGCACTATCGGTAATGATTTCACGACAATGAAGCGGGGAGTCCCAGCAAAGCCAGCCATCTCTCCCTTCACTGGTTTTTTTTCGCGAATTGCCTGTTGGGGAAATTTTATAGATTATTTATGGAAGTGAATAAATATTGCTTGACTCTGTTTGCCTAAAATGCTATGCTGATACTATGGTTTCAGACAACAACTAGCTGTGTATATCTTTTAGAAGAGGAGACTAATATTATGAAATTAGGCGGTTACGCAAATCGGATTTCGTGGATTGATCTGACGGCGGGCAAAGTAGAGCATAAGCCCGTACCAGAAGAGGATGCGCAGAAATATATTGGCGGGCGCGGTCTGGGGGTCAAATTTGTCTTTGACAATGGCCCGCAGGTAGACCCGCTTTCTCCTGATAATCTTCTCTGCTTTATGAATGGCCCGCTGACCGGATCAGAAGCCAATATGAGCGGCCGCATGGCCGTTGTGACCAAGTCGCCACTCACAGGCACGGTAACCGACAGTCATCATGGCGGTTGGAGTGCAGCTCGCCTGCGCTGGGCTGGTTTTGATGGCCTGGTATTCAAGGGCAAAGCTGAGAAACCTGTTTATGCCTATATTCATAACGGCGAATTGGAACTCCTGGATGCTTCAGAAGTATGGGGTAAAGGTGTCCATGACACAGTCAAATTCTTCCAGGGAAAATATGGCGAAAAAGATTTGAGCGTGATCACCATCGGACAGGCTGGAGAAAAACTGGTCAAATATGCTTGTTGGATGAATGAAGATGATCGAGCCAGCGGTCGTGGCGGCACTGGCTGCGTAGGCGGTAGCAAGAACTTAAAAGCTGTTGTTATCAAAGCTGAAAAAGCCATTGTTAAAGCTGAAGACCGTGATGTTTGGAAACCCGTACAACAGCGCGTTCTCAAAACCATTATGGCGGAAGAGAATATCACCAGCCCACGCAAAGGCGGTCTCTCGGTTTATGGCACTAATGTATTGATGAATATTACCAACAGCATAGGCGCTTTACCTGCAAAAAACAGCATGTTTACGTCTTTTGGTGATGACGCTGAATTAATTAGCGGCGAGTATGTAAAAGAAAACTTGCTGGTCAACGACCCGACCTGTCACGCCTGCCCGGTAGCCTGCAAAAAAGAAGTGGAAGTTAAAGATGGGCCTTACAAAGGCCTACGTATGGAATCGCTTGAGTACGAACCAGCCTGGTCAGTGGGTGCAAACTGCGGTAATAACGATGCCCGCCTGGTTGCCAAAATGATTGATCTGGCAAATGATTACGGCTTCGACGCCATTGAAATCGGTCACCCTCTCTCTGTTTGGATGGAAGCCAGCGAAAAAGGCTACACCAATGGTGAGGGCGAACTGGCTTGGGGCGATCCTGATGGTATGACCAAAGCTGCTGAAATGGTTGGCATGCGTGAAGGCTTCGGCGAAGTACTGGCTGAGGGTGCAAACGCAACCGCTGCACATTTTGGTCACCCAGAATTGGCGATGACAGCCAAAGGCCAGGGTATCCCTGCTTATGATCCCCGCGGTCTCAAAGGTGAGGGCTTGGGCTACGCCACATCCAACCGAGGTGCCTGCCATTTGCGCGCTTATACCCCAGCTGCTGAGCTTGGTGTGATGCCTTTCAACTCACTCAAAGTCGATCCTTTGGCTTGGAAAGGCAAAGGCGAGCTCGTTAAGATCTTCCAGGATTTCCACGCCTTCTCTGACAGCATGGATATCTGCAAGTTCAGTGCTTTTGCTATGGGTGCAGATGAATATGCCCTGCAATACTCCGCTATGGTTGGCGTGCCCTACACAGCAGAAGATGTAATGAAAACCGGTGAGCGCATTTACAATCTGGAACGCCACTATAACAATCTGGCCGGTTTCGGCGAAGGCAGCGATATATTGCCCAAACGTTTCACTGAAGAGCCATCCACCATGCCTGGCTCAGAAGGTCATGTCTGTGAGTTAGACGATATGCTCGGTGAATACTACGAGCAACGTGGCTGGGAAAATGGTGTTGTACCCGAAGCTAAACTTAAGGAACTGGAGATCATCTAGTTTCAGATTCCTCCATGAACAAAAAAAGAGACAGCCAATTGGCTGTCTCTTTTTTTATCCGCCTGCGCGGAGTGTTTTTTGACCAAAGACTTTGAGAAAATCATCAACTGCATGATCTTCAATTTGGATTTCCAGAAGTGTCTGCCCAATGGATAATGACCCGATCTTAAAGGGTTCCATGCGGGACATATCAACGGTCCACCCCGGACCCTGAACTTGATTCTCGTTTAGAGACTTTCCTCCCATCTCTTCCAAATATTCCTTTAAAAGAAAGAACGGAATTCCGCGCATCTCACGGATAATAGTCTTCATGCTAACCACCTCCTACCGGAGGGAAAATATCTATTTTGTCGTCAGTCTTGATAATTGTGTCAAACTTCTTTTCAAGGTATACGGCTTCGCGGCCGTTTATGAACAGTTTCATATGGCTATAGAAGCGGTTATTTTCATCAAACAACTCTGCTTTTAGTGCCGGCTCTTTTTCAATCAGCAATTCCGCCAGTTCCATGGCCGTTGTATTAGGCGGCACATCCACTTCCACGAACTTCTCTCCTGCGATTGCACGTAAAGTTGCATATAAATGGACTTTCATTCTCACATACTCCTTAAAATACGGTTACTGGAGAAAATGTACCAAATCAGTGTATTTATTGATTAGGACTTATGCAGTAAAAAGCGTTTTTTAGGCTCGAAGGGGATTTGCAATCCCCGTGTTTATGAGAAATCGCTGGATTGCAAATCCAGCCAGAGCCTAAAATGC
>NZ_CEYOSI010000211.1:0-5991 GCF_982879505.1 Candidatus Desulfolinea nitratireducens | reverse complement strand
AGCCCTGCCCGACAACAGGTTCGATCTTATCGAAATTTTTTGCATCAACAATGATGACAACCGAATCTCGCAAGGAGCGAGTGGGGGCATCAAAGGAACGGAGATTAGTATAGTCCCGGAGATACCAGACAAAGGGCCAGGAAATACCAGTATCCGGAGCGCTTGCATCGTAGGCAATGATGGCACTAAGATCCCCGGTGGTGCGCTTGGAGATTTCCTCGACTTGTACCATCACATCTTTGACGCCCCTCGCTGCGTGGGCATAAACGAGATATTCTTTCGCGCTATCGTAGTTTATATAAGCAGCCCTATAAGCAGCACGTCCCGTCAATAACGCAAGCAGGCCAAATATCGCAAGTAAGGCGAGGCTCAGAGCCTCTTTCAATGTCCACTTACGGAAAATGAGGACGAGCCCAACTGCGCTGATAATGGAAGCGATCAAAGGAAACAGGAATTCATTGGTGGTTTGGAGTTGTTCCAGGGTTTTACCCTGAAAAGGAAAATTTGATCCATTGATACCAAGCAGGGCATTTGCGAAACTCGTAAAAAAGACAAATACGAGTGCAGCTGCCAACCAGCCTCTTTTTCTATGAATATCTGCCCAGGGGAGGCTTTTGATAAGATGATTTAATCCCCAGCCAGTGAGAAGGATCATCGGGAGGGTAATATGATAGGTAAGCCAGGGCATCCGCTCGCCAGCATAGGAATAGGCAAGCACACTGCTGAAGACCCACCAACCAAGGAGGGCAAATGGAAGCGAGGGAGAAAAAGGTTCGGCTGAGTCGGAGTCCGGTAGTTTTGAAATCTCTGTATCTTCAGTATCCGAAACGGGTGGCGATGATTTGCGTAGTCCAAAGAAAATGGCAACCCAAACACCAAGGGCTGGTAAAAACTCGTATATAGGTATCTGAATAAAGATATAGTAATACCAGGGCTGGCTGCCGCGGGCCACCTCCTGTTGGACCAGCCAATATCCCAGGGACCCGAAAAGTCCTGTAAAAAAACCGGCGCTATTTGTAAAGATGGTTGTAAATAGCACCGTGAAAACGCAGTAAAAGAGTAAAGCGTTTTTCCAATATAAATCGGCATTCCACCAAAGGCCAAGGGCAATACTGAGGCCAAAGGTGATAGAGATTGCCACACCAATTTGAATAAGTTCCTCGGTGAGGAGCCCCGTCAACTCTGGGGTCGTGGTGGGGATACTCCAGCCAAATATCGTGGAGATAAGGGGAGTCAACAAGGGAAGAACGAGCGTCCCCGTTAGCATCAGCAGATCAAAGGAGCGTTCGGAGCGTATTTTCTCCCAGCCAAGACCTCGGATAAGGTAATAAGCCGCAATCCCAAACGCTGCCAGGGCCAGTAAGCCTAAGATTGCGACCCACGGGATGATTCCTGAAGGTGGTATGGCCATCGTAGGTTCGGCAAGAGGGTTAGCCGGAAGGGCAGTCTCTGCAACCGGAGCAGGGGCTTCCCCCTTGCCGAGCAGCCCTGCTCCGAGGGCGCCACCGACAAGGATAATAGCAACCGCCACAAGGGTGACGAAATTATTCCGGGCTTTATCATTTGACCAGGACTTGTGGAGTATTTGCCAGAAGAAATAACTGGCAAGAAATAGCAGAATCTGCGCGGTGTAAATAAAAGCGGTTTCTTTGGATGTGAAGTTGAACAACAAACTGATCGTGAGCAAGAAAAGATATCGTTTATCACCCTTTTCCAAAAAGCGCAAAACTGCAAAGAGCATCAATAATCCGGCAAATCCGCTATAGGGTTCGTTGCGGACATAACGCCCATAATAAAGCATATAAGGGGAAATGAGCATGAGAAGTGCGGTAATCAAAGCGCCGGCTTTGCCTAAATAACGCCGCCAATACCAGACCATCCAGATGGTGGCGATACTAAAGAGCGCTGCGGGGATACGGGCGGTAAAATCGTTGACCCCAAAAAGATAATAAGCCAGAGCAAGAAGATGAAATTGCTTTGGCCCATGCATCATTGGGGTATGTTGATAGCCATCGCCTTTATAGAGCAGCCAGGAAAAATAAGTGTGCAGACTTTCATCATGGCTCATCACGCGCGCTCCAAGTTCGTAAAAACGACTTAATAAAGCGAGAAATATGATGATGCCAAAAAGGAATACCTCACCCGTGACAACTGGCAGGGCAGGGTGGAGGGGGCGTTCAAGCCAGGAAGGTTTTTTGTTAGTCATAGTGGATCATCTTTTGCTGGTTTATTGGGGTTTTATTCATCGGATAGACTATACTGCAAAGGGGATTTTCTGACAAGTTTTTACCATAGTAAATTGCGCGTAGCCAATGACATAATCAAACTCCAAGCCCTTAATTATCTTTAACAGCCAACTGACCACAACCAGCCTGAATGTCGATCCCACGGTGCATGCGGATCGTACACGAGACCCCAGCTTGTTCGAGGGTTTCCTTGAATATCCTGGCCCGATCATTGCCCGTGCTACGGCCCTTGAATCCCCGGGTGGGGTTGAGGGGAATCGCGTTGACATGGCAGAGTAGACCTTTTACACGGCGAGCAAGGATATGGGCTTGTTCGGGTGTATCGTTGATCCCATCGATCAATGCCCATTCAAAGGTGATCCGGCGGTGAGTCTGCTCTACGTAGTAGCGGCAGACTTCCATTAACTCGGAGATAGGATATTTCTCGTTGATCGGGAGCATGGAAGAGCGTAATTCATCTTCAGCGGCGTGGAGAGAAATGGCAAGATTAACCTGACGCTTTTCGTCGGCAAAACGTTTGATCAGCGGGATCAAACCAACAGTCGAGACCGTGAAACGGCGCGCCCCAAAGGCGAAGCCATCCAGGCTATTCAGACGATCAATCGCGGTCATAGTGGCATCATAGTTATGGAAAGGTTCGCCCATTCCCATCACAACGACATTGGTCAGCTTTTCGCCTTGATCCTGGAGTTTGCGGGCGTGATAAATGACCTGTGCGACAATTTCACCGCTGCTGAGTTGACGTTTGAAACCCATTTGACCGGTGGCACAGAAGGTGCAGCCCATGCCGCAGCCGACCTGCGTTGAAATACAAGCTGTGCGACGGGGAGTACGTCCCACCGTATCATATTTCATCAAAACCGTTTCGATTTTCTTCCCATCATTGAGCTCAAACAGGGTCTTGACGGTTTCGCCATCTTTTGATTCGCGAAAATCTGTCGGTTTGAGGACTTCAAAAGTGAGCAATTCGCCCATTTTTTCACGCAAGGCTTTGGGGAGATTGCTGAATTCATCGGGCGCAAGCCAGAGATTCTTGTAAATCCCTTCCCAGATCTGTTTGCCGCGATAGCTGGGCTCTCCCCAGCTTTTGACGCGGGCGGCAAATTCAGGAAAGTTGAAATCGTAAATTAGCGGATTAGTCATATTATTGGTCTTTTGGCTATTTTGCCTCGGATAAGTTGATGATTATTCATCCAGAAATCAATTTGTTTTCCCCGATTATACCTGCTCAGCATTCCTGCATGGGATTAAAAATACTGTAATTTATTGCCAAAACATGCTTTTCACGCTCAAAAAAACTCGTTTTTCGCAAAAAATCTATTAAAAAACAATATTGCTCAAATTTTCTACAATCATATCCACTTTTGGTATCCATGCTTGACCTTCTTCACGCGTGGCGACACCCGTCAATACCAGCGCGGTTTTGCAGCCTGCGTTTCGCCCGCCCAAAATATCTGTTTCAAGCCGATCGCCGACAACAAGGGTTTCCTCAGGTGATACGCCCATTTGCTGCATGGCAAGGTTAAACAGGTATGGTTCTGGTTTGCCCGCTACAATTGGGTCAACACCAGTGGCTGCAGTCAGTGCAGCAATGATTGACCCTGCTCCCGGAAGCTGCCCAAAAGTGGATGGGTAGGTATTGTCCGGATTTGTGGCATAGTAAGGGACACCTGCGCGGATGAGCAAGGTTGCCTCGACTAATTTCTTATAATTTATACCAATATCCAGCCCGGAGACAACTGCGACAGGAGAATTCTTCTCAAGGGCAGGGGGCAAATCATTCTCTTCGGCTGTATAGGGTGTAAAACCATGCCTGGAGAGCACCTCTGCAAGACCACTTCCCCCAACGACATATACATCACCACCCTTGGGGAATTTCTCTTTGAGGATTAATGCCGCTACCTCAGAACAATTGAAAACCTGCGATTCATCAAGGTTGACGCCAAATGAGGCCAGTTTTTGGACGTAATCAGCAGAATTCCGGGTGGAATTATTTGTCGCCAGCGAGACTTTTAGCCCACGTGCAGTTATCGCTTCAAAATTGCGCACCAAATCACCGATAGCTTCATCTGCACGCCAGAGGACCCCATCCATATCAAGGATCAGGGCTTTGATTTTGGGGGAAAGTTGGTCAAGTTTCATAGTTATTTATAATTAAAGAAAATGTCATTGCGAGCCGCGACAGCGGCGCGGCAATCTCCGCCTTCACGGGGATTGCGTCGGCGATAAAACCACCTCGCAATGACGCTAAATTTCTATTTCTTGAACTTTTTTAGCAAATAGTCGAGCACAGGTCGGTCAATCCAACCTTCATCGGGATTGGCGCGCTCTTCAAAATTTTCGTTACCCAGAAAAGAATTCAGGGCTTCAGCGGTCACATCCGTGTAGACGCCATCGATTTCAGGCTGATAATAGCCCAGATTCGCCATGATCCGTTGGATATCCTTCAGAGGCTCGCCGCTCAATTTCACGCGTTCGCTTTCAGGGGATTCGCCAAAATACAGATCATGCAATTCCAGCAAATTGCCAAGTTTCGGAACAGGATCAAGGGCATCGTCTACACGATAATCGATCCAGCGATCGATAAAGCCGCCATAGCCGCCCCTTGGCTTGGCGACATAAATGGCAGCAGATTGACGTCCACGTTTGTCTCCACCGGCAGAATTCCCTGCATGGAGCGCTTCGTAAAGTCGGGTGGGTAGGTCACCATTTGTTTCCAGAAATGTGGATTCCATTGCCTGGACAACATCCTTACCCGTGAGAATATTCCCCTGGATGGCATACCCGGGTCCGGTCAATCCGCCAGCCCACTCGTGACATTTTTTACCGGTAAAAGTGGCGGATTTTCCCTGCGCATCAACGAGGCCGACCTGACGTGTTTCACGTCCCTCATCGGCGGCGAGCAGCTTCTCCATCGTTTCTTCGGCAGACAGGCCATCGGCCATCATCGCCAGCCCATTTGGGCCATAGGATGTATTTGCATAGGATTGGGTTGCTACTGCGCCAACCTCTGCATTTACCCAGGGGACAGCTGAACCAACTGCTGGAAATTTTGAAGCAACTGCTACTCCCCAGGATTTCTCTTCAAGATCGCAGGCTACAATCGAGAAGGTTGAAAATCGCGGCATCCCTATGCTTTCTCCGGAATTTCAAGAACCTGATCGACCAAACCGTAGTCCGCAGCTTCCTGGGCGCTGAGATAGAAATCACGGTCGGAGTCTTTTTCAACCTCTGAAATCTTCTTCCCGGTATGTTTTGCCATAATTCCCAGGAGGGACGCCTTCAGCCGCATAATTTCCTCGGCCTGGATGACAATATCAGTGGCCTGGCCCTGTGCGCCGCCAAGTGGCTGGTGCATATGGATCGTGGCATGGGGCAAAGCATAGCGCTGACCTTTTGTTCCGGAAGTTAATAGCACGGTACCGAAGGATGCCGTTACACCAACGGCAACAGTGCTGATCGGATTGGAGATCATCTGCATGGTGTCATAGATCGCCAAACCGGCGTAGATCACACCACCGGGTGAATTGATATACATCCGGATTTCTTTTTCAGGGTCCTGATTGCTCAGGTAGAGCAGCTGCGCGATAATTGAATTCGCGACCTGATCGTTGATCTGCGTGCCCAAAAAGATGATGCGTTCTTTTAGCAGCAGGGAATAAATATCGTAAGCTCGTTCGCCACGTCCTGTTGATTCGACGACCATTGGGACTATGGATTGGGGGTTATTTGGAATCATTTTTTC
>NZ_CEYOSI010000210.1:3414-6007 GCF_982879505.1 Candidatus Desulfolinea nitratireducens | reverse complement strand
TCAGCAAAGCCAGCGCGGCACCCAATCCAACAAAATAGCTAAATGCCTTTTTGTTTTTGATCATAACGGGCAGAGCTAAAACTAAAGTAAGGTGCGGTCGAACCAATGTTAGCGCCAGGCCGCCTCCGGCAAGGAAATCATTTTTCCGAAGGATTCCATAAAGAAATAAGGAAATACCAAGAAAAAGAAAGGCGGTATCTTGCCCAAGCAGGAGGCTGACGAAGACAGGAAAAAAGAGTCCCCCACTAATAATGAAATCACGTTTGGTAATTTTTATCCATTTATCTGGAAATAATAGAGCCAGAGTAATGAGGCTTACTCCATACAGAGATATTTGAATCAGAAGCCAAATACTAAATGAAAGAGTGTAACTTTCTTGCATAATGAGTTTAAGCAAGGGGATTAGAAATGGAAGATGGTTGTATAAAAGAGGTTGATTGTCGAGTATTGAAAATCCCAGCAAATTTTCCTGCACCTCTTGCTGAAGGTCAATATCATAGACCTTACTTGAGCCACGCTCTTGAGCAATACGCCCTGCGGAATAAAATGCAATAAAATCCGTTCCGGTTCTTTCTGATGGAGAGGCGATCATTTCCGCCCAAAGAATAATATATACGAGCAGCAGCGAAATTGCCCCTGTCCAAAAGATAATTTTCGAAAAAGAAATTGTTTTCTTCATCACAATTCCATTAATTTCCTGTAATCCTCAGGGCGGTCAACATCCAGCAATAATGATGCATCATCCCACTGGATATAGCTGGGTGAAAACTTGGAAAAGATACCGCGACCACCCACATCACCTTCCAGTTCGAGCAACGCGGGAAATGTAACCCGGTCAAGGAGGACAGGATTTGCACGTTTACCCTCAACCATCGGTGCAATGACAGGCTTCAGCGTGCGATGATGTTCTTCTACCAGAGCGCGAATTATTGTTGGCTTGACCTGGGGTTGGTCGGCGAGGAGAAATATTGCGGCGCCGATACTTTTTTCAAGCAGTTGGACGCCTTCTTTAATCGATGAACTTTGCCCATCCTTCCAATTGGGATTGTATACAAATTGGATCGGTAAATCCTTGAGCGCCGCTTTGATGCGCTCGTGATTTGAGCCTGCCACCACAATGACGGGAGATAGCTCGGCCCGTAAAGCTGTTTCCGCTACTGCGCGGATAAACGGACGCCCGTGATAATCGAGCAATTGTTTGGGCTCTCCATAGCGGGATGATTCCCCGGCTGCCAGGATGATCGCAGCTACAGGTTCGTAGTTTACCAGTTCCACCGGTTGCAGGGTCCCGGTGAGTACGGCATCGAAATGGGTTAGAAGGTTTTGCGCCATCCGGCTGCTGATGGCCTGAAGCTCTGGTGTATCTGCCTGGTTAAGCAAAGCGATCCGGCGTGCTTTTGGGGGGATGTTTTTCAGCCCTCCATCTCCATCCGTCATAACCGCGGAGAGCATTTCTGCGCTAATAATTTCCTGCTCCGAGGAAGCGCTGATTTCCACAAATCTCTCTGCTCCATAGACCCATTCATCTGAAAGCACCTTCCCAAGCCCGGATAAGCCCGCTACAACGACCACCTGATCCACAAAGTCGGGGATGACAGGTTCATGTGCTGAGGGGGCTTTGAGCGCTTTTTGGCGGGCGCCATCCGCTTCAATGAGAAGAGGCAGGGAATGCGTTTTACAATAATTTTCCAGCCAATTCAAGTTTTCAGTAGGAAGGGATTGCAGGCGATCATTTTCTTCCGGTCCGGTGACAAGAATTATCCCGGAGGGGGAATTTTCCTCCAGTTTTTTGAAATCTTCAGAATTGTGGGCGATGATGTGCTGATCAGCGTCATTGGCTTGCCATGCACCAAGATGGGTCGTTGTAGTGATAATGCAGGGAGAGATTTCTCGCGCCAATTGGAATAATGCAGTTGTTTTCCCCCCCGCGCCAACAAAGGCCACCCGCGGAGTTGAGTTATTTTTGAGTCGAAGGGCTTTTGCGAGCGTTAATCCCACAATCTTTTTCTCAAATCAGGGCGACTCAAAATTGCTTCAAGCACACTCCCGCCCAATGTGAGAGATTTATCGGAGATCATCGTGCAATAAACGGGATCATCACGCGGGTCAAGATCGCCAACTTTTAGCCCTTTTTTGACGTGAAGTCCGGGCCGAATTAATCCCCTCAGCACACCGCTGAAGGGAGCAATGAGCGAAATCCCACCTACTTCGGCGATGGGTTGTCCTTCATCGAAATGGTCGCCGATATCACCATGTGTGATCAATTCTCCATCAGCGGGGGCGCGGAGAACACGATCGGCGCGGCGTCCCAGCACTTCTTCGGGGATGCCCGTATCTGCCAGGGCAGAGCCCTCCCAGTAGACACGCCCGAGAGTATGGCCGCGATGCGTTTCAATGACGGCATGACAGTTCTTGGCGGCGGTAAATCCCGGGCCAAGACCAATGATCAATTTGGCGGAGGCAAGCCCAATATCTGGCGTGCGCTTCGTCAGTCTTGCATCCACAAGAACGGTAATTGAGAGTTGAGAATTTAATATTTCAAGATCAGGATCGATCAGCACAGGAATTTCATCTTTATTGAGCGTGGAGGGAA
>NZ_CEYOSI010000210.1:0-3404 GCF_982879505.1 Candidatus Desulfolinea nitratireducens | reverse complement strand
GTATTCACGAGTCGCCCAGTAATTCCTTCGATGGTGATCTCACCCTCATAGACGGCTTCGCTGAAGGATACTTTTCGTCGCACACAAAGCGGTTGGGGGAGTTCAGCGACAAGAACTTTTAGACCAGATTTATGCAGGCGATAGGCGATCCCGCTGGCGAGATCTCCGCCTCCGCGAATAAGAATGAGGTCAGGCATTATGATGCTCCTGATGGAGATGTCCGAAGGCATAGATCGTGAGATAAACAAAAAGGAAAAATACGGTGAAAAGAGCAGTGAATCCTGCCGCACTGGGGCTCAGACTGCGCAGTAAATGCCATGAATCGCGGAGGATTTCGACCGGGTCGTGGAGAATATCCCAGCTATTCCAGCGCAGGAAGCGCCCCAGATAAACGCCAATACTGCTGAGAATGGAGACACTAAAAACCAGTGTCCAGCCAAAGAATTTCCCAAATTCATCTTTTACGATCTCTTGCATTAAATATAAGGAAACAACGCCAAGGAGCAAGCCGGTCCAGGAGAACCAGATCAATAGAATGACATCAAACCAGACAGGCGCCTCTCCCAATCCATCGGCGAGATGTTGTATATCGGTGATTAAATAAGGCGCGTTTGGGAAAAAGATCAGCCACAAAAAGGCGAAGATCGGGATGACAAAGTAAATCAGGATCCGTTTCCACGACAGGGCGTAGGCAAGATAGGCCAGCACAAAGGGAATCCAGGCGAGGAATAAATTCCAGACCAGCGAGATATAACGTTCAGAGTCGCTGTAGGCAACCCGCGCTCCGACCAGCATCACACAGGTCGCAGAGGAGAGGGCCAGCAGGATGAATATCGCCAGTTTATAACGATGCCTGATTAAAGATTGGTAGAGTTTATTGAACATAGTTTTTCTTTGATTTATTTTTGAAGGAATTGGAGGAGGATGGGATTAACCTCGTCTGCATTTTCGTAGTGGGGGATATGGCCACTGTTTTCGATGGTATGAAACGCTGCTTGTGAAATGCTTGCTGCCACTTCCTGACTTTGTTCGTAGGGGACAGTTTTATCCTCGCGTCCCCAAACCAGTAGGACGGGGATTCCTGTCTCCCCGACGAGACGATAGACCGCGGATGAATCTCTGAGAGCATCATTCCGCATTGTGGAAAGGATTGCGCGCCCGAAACCCTGCAATTTAAGCTGCGGGCGGTACAGGGAGGTGAAATGGTCGATCAGCTTTGGATCGTAAAAATCTTCTGCAATCCCATCGACGAGAGTTTTTTCGCCAAACAGCCCCATCAGCAATTCGCCAAGGCCGGGAATTGATAGTAATTTGAAAGGGAGGGTTTGTGGGATGGCACTGCCTCCAACTGGGGCGAACAGGGCCAGCTTTTTGACCCGCTCTGGATGGCGCGCGGTGAAAGTTGCAGAAATTGGGCCGCCCATCGAGAGACCGCATAAGTAGATGGGATCAGAAATTTCAAGCGCATCTAATAAATCGGAGAGCTGACGGGCAAAGAGATCAAGAGTATAAGCGGTTTTGGGGCGGTCAGAATAACCGCGTCCATAAAGATCATAGCGTAATACACGGTAGCCAGCCTCGATCAGCGTGAAAAAGGTGGGATCCCAGATGAAGTGTGGAATAGAAAATCCATGCAAGAGGACAACGGTATCGGCATTTTTCTCCCCTCCTAACTCGTAATGCGTATATCCATCAGAGAGGGAGATAAAATTACCATATATGCTTTGGCGAAAAGAGTTGGTGATAGGTTGCGTTTCATGAATGAATGGAAAAGGCATGATTTTTCTCTGCCCCCACCTAGCCTCCCCCGTTTCTGAAAGCGGAAACAGGGGAGGGATACCTTCTCCCCCCGCTCGCGGGGGGAGTTAGAGGGGGGTTATATCTTTCCCAATCCACGCAATACACGTTCTGGAGTGAGAGGGAATTCATCGAACCAGACCCCAGTCGCATTATGCACTGCTGCGGTAATCGCCGGGGCGGTGGGAACAGTCATCATCTCGCCAACACCACGTGCTCCCCAGGGACCATTTGGATCAGCATATTCTACGATCACAGTTTTGAAATTATCCGGGATATCAAGCACGGTCGGGATCAAATAATTGGAGAGCTCGGCAGTTTGGACGTAGCCATCCTGATGGATAAAATCCTCCATGAGTGCATAGCCAATGGTTTGGATTGTGCCGCCTTCGATCTGACCGACGACCTGTTGCGGGTTTATGGCCTTCCCAAGATCACAGGTGGAGATCATATTGAGGATCCGAATATGACCGGTTTCCGTATCCACTTCAAGATCGGCAACCTGTGCACAATGTCCATAGGCCACATTTGGAGTCGCTTTGCCAGTCTCTGGGTCATAGGGAGTCGTTTTCGGTGCAAGGTATTTGTATGCAGCGATGGCCGGGCGTTCTTCGTTTTGCCATTTATCCAAGGCTAATTCGCCTGCGCCCTTAACTGAATTTAATGCCATAAAGGTCATTCGGGATGCAGACGAGCTGCCAGAGTCACCTTCAATATTGCTATCTTCCCCAACGAATTCAATTTTATCGTAAGTTGTACCTACAGCCTCTGCAGCAGCCTGCATGATGGCCGTATGCGCTCCCTGCCCCACTTCCGCTGCGCCATGATGGACAATCACTTTTTCGATTTCAGACTCACCATGAATTTCGATCTTTGCCCAGGAATTTTCCTGATAGCCAAAGGAAAATCCTGTGTTTTTGAAACCGCAGGCAAATCCGATCCCGCGTTTAACGTGAGGGCGGGATTTATCCTGGATGGGTATGTCCACCAACTTCCAGCCATCATCGTCTTGTTTCCATCCAGATTCTTCGGCGCATCGTTCAGAAACTTTGTCAATGGTAGCGTTTCCGGTCAATGGGGTCTGAACTGACATCAACGAGCCTTCGTGGAGGATATTTCGCATCCTGAGTTCGACCGGGTCCATCCCCAATTTTTCGGCCAGCTTGGCGACCATCATTTCGGCAGCAAATGCGCCCTGCGGAGCCCCAAATCCACGTAAGGCGCCAGTGGGAATATTATTGGTATAAGCAGAACGCGTATCGATTTTAACGTTGGGAATTTCGTATGGACCGGCACACATCAAGGTAGCATTTCCGAGCACCTTGTTGGAAGTATACATATATGCCCCGGCATCAGAGACCGCGTCAATTTCGGCGGCGACTATTTTGCCCTCTTTCGTCGCGCCCCAACGGGCCTTGAAGTAAAAGGGATGCCGTTTGGCATGACCGATGATCGATTCTTCGCGGGTCCAGATGATTTTGACAGGACGATTGATCCCCCGCTCGTGCAGACGTAGTGCCGCCAGGGCGAGTACAATCTGCACGGACATATCTTCCCGTCCGCCAAATGCGCCACCAATGGCAGGATGGATGATCCGTATTTTCTCC
>NZ_CEYOSI010000209.1:0-6096 GCF_982879505.1 Candidatus Desulfolinea nitratireducens | reverse complement strand
AAATAATACAGATTATTTCAAGGTAACTATCTTCAAACAGACAGGCTTGGGGATGTCGGTAATTTGCCCAATGAATGTCAGCTTCCCTGTGGACTCGTTGATGCGGAAGGTGGCAATATTATTGCTGTCCTGATTGGCTGTTTGAAGAAATACACCCTTGGGATCAATGGCGAAATTACGAGGGGTTTTACCATGGGTTTTTTGATGAGGAAGAGCGCTAAGCTTTCCTGTCCCCTGATTAAATTCAAAAATCGCCAGACTATCGTGGCCACGATTGGAAACGTAAACATGCTGACCCGCAGGCGAAAAATGGATATCGGCAACGATACTCTTGGAAGAATCTGTTGGCAAGGTGGGCAGCGTTTGTCGTGAATGGAGTGTGCCGTTTTCGGCGTCGTATTCATAAACAGTCACACTACTGTCCAACTCGTTTGCCACCAACAAATGGCGATCATTTGGATGAAAAGCGAAGTGTCGTGGACCCGCACCCGGCTGTGTATGGATTTCCGTATGTCGTGAAAGGGAACCAGTCTCATCATCAAAATTATAGACAACGAGTTGATCAATTCCCAAATCGGCCACGATCACAAAGCGATTGTCAGGTGTAAATATAGCCGAATGTGCGTGTGGACCCTCCTGTCGAGCTGAGTTTGGACCGTGGCCTTCATGCTGCACAAAGGATTTCATCTCACCTAAAGCACCATCCGATAAAATGGGGAATAATGCTGCATTGCCTGTGCCATAATTGGATGCGATCAGCCACCGTCCACTACGATCAAATTGGAGATGGCAGGGCCAATCCCCGTCTGTTGACTGTTGATTGATGGGCTCCAATTTCAGATTCAAATCATCATTTTGAATCCTGAAAGAGTGAACAGACCCTAATACACCATCACTGTCTTGACCTGTTTCACTGACGGAATAGAGCCACTCCCCATTTGGATGAATGGTTAGAAAGGAAGGTTTTGCAATTCCTGAATAGGAGCCACGAGGGGTCAATTCGCCAGTTGCCAAATCTATTTTAAAAACGTGAATGCCCGGCATATTTTCTGGTGCATAGCTACCTACGAAAAGCATATCTTTTTCGTTAGTACTCATATTTTCCATTCCTACGATTTAAAATTTTCTCGGAAATTACCAATTGGTTACAGATCCGTCTCGACGTTTCCAATGAGGCGCTTCCCAAAACTTCCATGTTTGAGATTGAGCCAGCTTTTCATCAAATTCTATACCAAGACCTGGCGCTTCAGGCACAGGGAAGCTTGTCCCTTCCAGGCGAGGCTGTACAGGGAATAATTGTTCGGCGTCATTCACGCCATCCTGGCCGTAATACAGGTTTTCAGTTTGGGTTGTACGGACTTCCAGCCAGGCAAAGTTTGGCACCGCAGCAGCAAGATGAATTGTTGCGGCAGTGCAAACGGGGCCAAGTGGATTGTGGGGCATCAGGTCAATATAATGTGCCTCTGCCCAACCAGAAACCTTCATCGCTTCGGTAAAACCACCCACGTTGCAGATATCGATACGGGCGTAATCAGTAATATGTCTTTCAATATATGGCAAAAATTGCCACTTACTAGCGAACTCCTCGCCAACGGCAAAGGGTACGGGAGTGAGCTTGCGCAAGGCTTCGTATGCCTCGGGGGTTTCGTCACGGATCGGTTCCTCAAGAAAGTCCAGGGTTCCGGCAGGCATCCGCTGGCAAAAAGAGGCAGATTCGGCCAACGAAAGGCGATGATGATAATCAATCCCAAGGGTCAGTTCTGCTCCCATTTCTTCGCGTATTTTGGTCATCCATTTTGCTGTATAGGCAATACTTTCGCGTGGCTCAAAAATATCAGGTGACTCTGACTTTTTCGGTGTTAGCGGCATCATACGCATTACGCGCCAGTCATGCTCCCATAGTAACTTAACGTTCTCCAGCATTTGCTCACCACTCTCGCCTCCTGTAGTTGCAAAGCAGGGGATCAGATCACGATGTCTGCCACCGAGCAGCTGATATACGGGAACATCCAATGCCTTGCCAACAATATCATGCAAGGCAATATCTATGGCGCTTTGGGCCGCCAACAACACTCGACCACCCTCGAAGTATTGACTGCGATAAAGTTCCTGCCAGATCAGGCCGCGTTGCATGGGATCTTTACCAATCAGGAACTCCCGAAAATGCTTGAGGGCACCGATCACAGCCAACTCACGACCGCTAAGACCTGATTCGCCTAAACCATAAATTCCTTCGTCGGTCTCCACTTTGACGACCAGTTGGTTACGATTACCCACCCAAACAGGGTAAGGCTTGATATCCGTAATATGCATATTAATTCTCCTGATGATGCCAACCAAGAATTCGACCGGCTTTACTGCAATCAAAGAAACCACCTGTCCCCGTCATTTTCTTACGCATGGGGACCTTCGGGTAATATTTTTGGGCAAGATCGCTCGATAATTTTTTTTCAGCGGTTTGGGGCGCTACGATGTAAAAAACCTCATGCCCCTGGTAATCCGCCGTCAGGGAAAGCAAGCAGGCACGATTCGCATCCTCCAACAAAATATAGGCCCATAAGTGACGAGTTACAATATCACCAAAAGTACCTGCTAATATCTCAACATGCTCCTTGGTCTCAACCAACCAATGAAAACGGAGGCTGGCAATCGTCATCCACTCATAACGCCGCGCAAACGAATCCCCCTGCTGTTCCAGCACCCACTTTGACAGGCTGTATGGGTCTTCCGCATAAGTGGGATGTTCTTCGTCCACAGGAAAATAATCGTATCTTGGCGATTTACTGAATGCGCCCCCGATGGCGTTGATGGATGAGGCCAGGCAAACACGCTTGATCCCCAGGGTTGCTGCCGCATAAAGGATATTATAGCTACCCGTGGTGTTGTCAGCGTAAACTTTTGGGTCGGGGCTGTTCAATGG
The DNA here is from genome assembly GCF_982879505.1 of Candidatus Desulfolinea nitratireducens. Classification (NCBI taxonomy): domain Bacteria; kingdom Bacillati; phylum Chloroflexota; class Anaerolineae; order Anaerolineales; genus Candidatus Desulfolinea; species Candidatus Desulfolinea nitratireducens. The sequence continues at coordinate 3,176 of NZ_CEYOSI010000209.1, read as the reverse complement.
TGAACGATGGGCAGCCAAATGAATAACCGCATCACATCCGCTAAGGCAAGCCACCACCTCGCCAAAGTTGGTCATATCGGCAACCAGATAATCAGGCAGCCTTGTTGGCCGTGGACTGGGAATGGGTGGTATGGAACGGTCAATACTAACCACAGAATGACCTTCTTCCATCAGGTAGGGGATCAGGCTGCTGCCAAGATCACCATTTCCTCCCGTGACTGCAATTTTCATACTTTCTCCTTAGGTATAAGCGTTTCAGTTATTCAGATTTGGTTGGAATCTAGAGACACCAAATATATAAAGGGCATTTTGCGGCCAATTTATTTCTGCAATAAGTCTCGTGTCTTATAAACGGCTGCGGCTTCCCGCACCATCCGTGCACATTCTGGGGCGTGGTATTGCATTTCCAGAGAGTCAGCCAATGCCACCAGTTCAACATACGTGGCTCGTCCGGGGCGGAGCGTATTGTACATGCGCAAGACCTCAGCATTTGGTACAGCAGTAAGTTCTGCCGCACGAATAAGATTGGATGCCAGTTGAGGGTATCCTGCCTGAAGTGCCACTTCGGCCTGGGCACGTAAAGTATCGGCACTGATTTGGACATCTTCCATTTTCAGGTCGCTGGCGCGGGCAGCCTCTGTCGTAATATCAGCAAGCCGTCGCCCGCTGGCAGCAAACAACGTCTCGGCAGCACTTTCACTGAGTGGGTATTTTAAAGATTCTGTTCCCATAAAATTTTCCTTATAGATCCGGTTCCCAGTCGAAGCGCATTTCCATTGGCGGTTGGTCCTGAATTTCACCGGTTTCATGGCGATGCAGTAAGGCAGTTTTGACAATTAACCGTAACCTTGCCCAGTTATCCACCTGCACAGGGACGGGAGCGGTGGCTTTGCCCATTGCATACCGCGCAGCGTTCACCCCGATAGCCTGATAAGTTTCCAGGGTCAGATTTGGCGATTGAGAGAATAATTCCAAATTGTTAAGCCGAGCCAACCCTCGCTTGTGGATGATCGTCGTTCCCCGCGATTGCAAACCGATGGCGATACCCGAGCCGCTGAGTTGTGCCCCGATCTGCCCAATGGCGGCACAATCGGATGTGCGATAAACCTTGACCACACGTGCTACCAATCCCTGGCTTGCTACGCCGGTCAGGATGGCGGCCAGGACCTCCTCATGATCGAGACCGTTGATCGTACGCGTCAGCTCGGTTCCAAAGGCTGGTCCGACAGCCACAATGACTTCGGAATTATTACCGGCTTCTGCGGGGGACAGTTCCGCGAGGCGAAGGCATGGTTCCCCGATCTGATCAGCAATAAAATCACGTGGAGATTTTACCTGCGGCAGGTTTTGGATCTCCTGCCAGCGTTGGGCGCTCATCCGGTATCCTGTACCCGGGCCAGTGTAGTCGTTGACATCATTGACCGCACTCTGGACTTTGAAGTTGCTATCAAAAATTGCGGAAGTCTGGAGATAATCACCTGCCACGCGCTGTCGTGCCATTTCCAACAGGTTAGATGCCACTTGCTCAAAACCGCGGGTTTGGAGGGCCCGGATCACAGTCAGGATGGTTTGCTGGCTGGGCAGGAATTTATCGGCCGCTGCAAGATCAGCAATCACATCCCGCTCGGGCATTGTCTCGCTTCCATGAGCCAGCACAGCAGCCTCAACTTCCGCATCAGTTATCACTGGAAAACCCAACTCCGCATAGACCGCCTGGATGGCGGAGGCTGCCTCACGGCGGACCGTTAATGCCTCAGCTTCAGAAACGGGAAGGATTCCGCCATCCACTTGCATATCACGTTGTAAAACATTGTAATCATCAAAATCAGCGGCGTCAAAATTACCGCCGCCAAATAGATTTTCACGCCGGGGCATTGCGCTGTAACCGGAAGTAATAAAGTCAGTACCGGGGATAAATTGCAACATCAACTTGGCAGCTTTGCGGATATCTGAATGCGAGGCCAATGCATCGTTACCTGAGGCTACTTCCAATCCCAACATGGTTGCAAGTAAATTTTCAGCCAGCACTGCCCTCACACCGCCAGGGAGCGACTCGGGTAATGCGATGCAGGAAATGGAACCATTCTGCACACCCTGACTCCCGGCTCCGCGAGTTACGAACAGACAACGGGCCTCCAAATACAACATGGAACATCCCTCTGCATGACCCATCAATGCCTCAGATCCGGTACCAGAGGTAAAGCGAATTTTGACACCACGCGAGGCATATGCCGCAGAAAGAAAAGCCTTTGACCAGGGAGTATCATCGCCATCCACAAAGGTGCCTTCTGTACCGTAGACTGAGAGGGTCTCGGCATAAGAGGTGAGGCCCTTCATCGCCAATTCCAACCCTAATGATTCTTCAACTGCACACTGGGTGAGTACACCACCCCTTCCGGTTTGACTGCCGATCAGAATCGCCAATGCACTGAATGGCGCGTAACGTGCCACGCCTACGGTGGTTTCGACTTCAGCAAAGCCGCGCAAGGCCGCCTCAGCCGCATCAGCGGCCAGGAGCGCAGGGTGCTCCCGCAGATTGGTGACATGCGCCTGATTCGCTGGTGTGCGGCGAGCACGCATCTTGCCCAACCCCACCATCATCTCCAAAACGTTCATATGCCGGATGATGTCCACAAGTTTGGCCGGAGTGCAGCCACTTGCAAGATACAGGATTTCGGCACGAGGGACATTGATATCCACTAATTTTCTGGCAATATCAATGGACGGGGTCGCCATCGCAATCTCGGCGGCGGCCAGGTCCAAGCCGTTATCTGCAATGAAATAATCCAAAATATCGAACTTGGCGCGAAGTCTTCCATCCAGCTCAATCACACGACCTGCTTCGATACGCAGACCGGGCTGAGGGTCAGCTGGACTATCAGCCACAATCAGTCCGGCTTCAGGCCACGGTTCGACAAAGGTCTCGCGATTGACTTCGCGCTCTTCCAAAAGTTTAAAGCGTCGGGAAATGGGCATAAGTTGGCCTTTTATTAAAGATTACAAGCAATAAATTATTATACACGGTGGGGTATTGATAGAGCCAAAATATTATTTCTCGCGGGTATTTTTTTATGTTTATCGACTTTGGATTAAGATTGTCTGGTCTGGAATTATGCTGGGAAACGATTTGGTAAACCTGAAGGTTAGAGATTTCGCAGTTTCTTCTGTTGTATTCC
>NZ_CEYOSI010000208.1:0-6100 GCF_982879505.1 Candidatus Desulfolinea nitratireducens | reverse complement strand
ACCGGAGAAAACCATGACTGTAACCACACAAGCTGTAGAAGAATTATCACCCGTCAAAAGACGAACCCCTTTAGCAGATACTTGGGAAAACTTGCGGCGCTCCTGGGGAGGCATGATAGGGCTTACTTTGATTGTCTTTCACGTCCTATTGGCCCTTTCATCTCCTTATATTGTTCCTCAAGACCCACAATTAATGGACGCTCCGGCAAGAAATGAAGCCCCATCAACTGAACATCTTTTTGGTACAGATAAGCTTGGCCGGGATATGTTTTCTCGATCCCTGGTTGGCGGACGCGTTGCTTTGGTTGTCACTATGTTGGGTACGGCCCTTGCCATGACCTGGGGTGGGCTGACAGGTATCCTGCTCGGATTTCTTGGAGGAAAAACTGATGAATATGTAATGCGTGTCGTGGATGCCTTACTCGCGATCCCCTGGCTTCTGGTTTTATTGCTCATTATCAGCATCCTTGGCACTAACCCCTGGGTGCAGACATTAACATTTGGCTTCACTTATGGATACACAGCCATCCGCGTAGCTCGAGCCGCAACGCTGGATTATGTTACCCATGAATTTGTGCTGGCGGCACGGGCCAGAGGCGAACGCAAACGCACCATTGTCTTAAAAGAATTATTGCCGAATGTACTTGATGTGCTATTGGTCGATGGCGCGATGACCTGGTCATGGATGCTATTGGGATTCAGTTCACTCTCTTTCCTGGGCTTTGGCGTTACTCCCCCGACACCTGATTGGGGCTTCATGATTGCCAAGAATCGAGAAATTTTGGCCATTCAACCCTGGGCGGTATTCGGACCAGCGATTATGCTGAGTACGTTAATCATCGGCATAAATCTCTTTTCTGATGCTCTGGCAAAAGCGCTTGGTTTGGACCGCAGTCAGGGGGCGCCAGTATGAGCAAGAATTTGATAGAAGTTGAGAATCTGAGTATTGGTTATTACAACAAGGGGGGGAAGCTGGTACATGTTTTAAAGAACGTTTCATTGAGTATCAAGCCGGGTGAAACATTAGGTTTGGTTGGCGAGTCTGGGTGCGGGAAAAGCACGCTTGGCCAGGCCATGATGGGCTATCTGCGCCTGGGTAGTCAGGTTATGGAGGGCAGCATTCTTTTTTCAGGCAAGGATATGTTTGGCCTGTCAACTCGCGATTTGGAGTCTATCCGTGGCAATAAAATTGCCCTCATCCCTCAAAATGCAGGAGAGGCACTAACTCCGACAATGCGTGTTGGAAAGCAAATTATTGAAACCCTCGAATTAAAAACCAATGTTTCAGGAGCCGCTACAAAAAATAGAATGATAGAGCTTCTGGGGCAAGTCCGATTACCACACCCGGAGGTGATGGCAGAACGTTATCCCCATGAATTATCAGGGGGACAACAACAGCGTGTGGTGGTAGCAATGGCTCTTGCTGGTCAACCAGATATGCTGGTACTAGATGAGCCCACGACTGGTCTGGATGTGACCACCCAGGCACATATTCTCGAATTATTGCGTGATATCGTTGCTGAATTAGGCACCGCCATGATGTATATCAGCCATGACCTGGGGGTCATTGCCCGCGTGAGCGACCGGGTGGCCCTCATGTATGCGGGCGAAATCGTCGAAGATGCTTCAGCTGCTGAGATATTCAAATCACCAGCTCATCCCTATGCGCGGGGTTTGCTTGCATCAATTCCCCGCCTGGAGCTGGCTGGCATTCCGAACTCAATGCCTGGACAACCACCAATTCCGGGCTCGTTACCGGGTTGTTCTTTCACTCCACGTTGTCCCTTCGCTACTGAAATTTGTTCAAGTGAACCACCAGAATTGAAGATGATTCTTCAGACACCCCATTTGGTACGCTGCCACAACTGGGAAAAGGTTGTAGCTACGGATTTCTCCCAGGAATTGAAGGATGTTTATCATATCGTTGAACATAAGGCACAAGACGTTTCTGCAATTGAACTCTCTGATGTGGAGATAACCTATCATCAACCCAATATGATAGATCGTTTGCGTCGCACTCCTGAGCCACCAGCCACTGTAAGCGATATAACATTAGACATAAAACGCGGTGAGACCCTGGCCCTGGTTGGTGAAAGTGGCAGTGGAAAATCAACTATTGTACGCACAATATCCGGTCTCTTGCCGGCGAAAAGCGGCGTCATACAGTTTGAAAATTGCGATCTTACTGTGAATGTCGATAAACGGACGATGGATTTATGCAAGAAGGTCCAGTTGATCTTCCAAAACCCAGATGCGTCACTTAATCCGCGTCATACAGTAGCCGAAATTATTGATCAGCCACTCAAACTATATTTTCCCAAAATGACGCGCGACGAGCGCAGAGCACGCCAAATCGAGTTGCTCGAACGGGTCCGCCTGGATGGACGTTATCGATTACGTTACCCCGGGCAAATGTCGGGTGGCGAGAAGCAACGCGTAGCTATTGCCCGGGCCTTTGCTGCTGAACCTGATGTTGTCTTATGCGATGAGGTGACTTCTGCCCTCGATGTATCGGTTCAGGCAGCAGTGCTGGATTTGTTAGCAGACCTGCAACAGGAGCGTAATACAACCTATATTTTCATTGCCCATGATCTGGCTGTTGTACGGGCCATTGCTGATCGAGTGGCTGTTCTATATCAGGGACGCCTTTGTGAAGTTGGCACGGTGGATGAAATCTACTCCCCACCATACCACCCATACACTGAAACATTAATGGGGGCCGTACTTGTCCCTGATCCTGATACGGAACCCAAGCTGCTCGCCAGTGACACACCAGAGCTGGCCCCGCCAGCCAAAGGTTGTGCATTTCAACGCCGGTGTCCAAAGTTTATTAATGATCTTTGTGATGAGGTAACACCTCCGTGGCAATATCCGCAAGATGAAGACGGGCATAAAATCCGCTGTCATATTCCCATCAACGAATTATTGGTTGTTTAGGCCGTTGATTGAACGCTAAATAACAAATTTTAGGGTTCCAATTTTTGAGGACTATCTAGACTTGAAAATCCACAGGTCTGGATAGTCGATTTGGTTAATAAAGGCTAAAACATCCGAATTTGAAGGACTTGAGTGATATTCGGTGAAATAAGTAGAGTGTTAGAATACTCGAACCCGTTTTGATTACAGATGCAAAAAGGCACAGAATGGAGCCAAACCGATGAGATCAATCAATGAAACAGTTGATATAGTTATCGCAGGTGGAGGCACAGCAGGACATATAGCATCGATTCAAGCAGCCCGGGCTGGTGTAAGCACCTCGGTGATTGAAGCCGGGACCATGTTGGGGGGCACAATGACTGCTGGGGGGGTGTATATGCCAAACCACTTCTTCAGTACAAAAGGGCCTGTTGTCCAGGGAATTCCCTGGGAGCTTTATACCAAAACAAAGGAAATGGAAGGACTTGATATTCCTGATTATAGACAAAGACGGCCAGTGGAATCTCCCGGCTATTACAGTTATATCAATATCCCGATCTATGCGGCTGTAGCTGAAGAAGAAGCTTTGCAGGCAGGCGTGATCCTCCACTATCACGAATTTATTGCAGATATAAAGGCAGTTGGGAATTATTGGGAAATCACTTCTTTTGGGCGCGGTATCCGGCGAATTACGAAAGCAAAAGAGATCATTGACTGTACAGGTGATGCTGATGTCGTGAGGTTGCTGGAATTGGATGTTCTAAAATCGAAAGTTTCCCAACCGGGGGCGTTGCAGTATAAGATCGAGGGCATTGAGTACGAGCAGGTCTGGAAGGAAGAGGTTCAGACGATATATGAAGAGGCCATGAATAATGGGACCCTGGAAAAAGGGGATTTTGCATATGCTAATATGGAACCCTTCAAATACTACCTTGATCATGGTGGACATAATGCAACCCATATTTATGAGGCCAATACATATGATGCTGATGGACAAACGCGCGCAAATATCGAAGGAAGGGCGCGAATGTTGCGGATGTACAACTTCGTTAGAAAATCAATTCCCGGGGGTGAAAGAGCTGTACTAAAAATGATGGCACCCTACGCACTTGCGCGAGAAACCTTTCACGCTCTGGGTGAGTATGTCATTGAGAAAGATGATTTCTTTAAGGCAACTGATTTTGATGATAAGGTGTGTAATGCCTTCAACTATGTCGACATGCACAGTCAGGAAATAGGATGTGAAGTCGAGTATCTCGAGTCAGCTGATCTTCTCCCCAAGGTTCCCTTCAGCGCCCTGATCCCCAAAGGCAGCCGGAGAATCACTGTGGCTGGCAGAAATGTATCGGCGAACAGGGTTGCCTTTGCGGGAATACGTGCCCAATGCACCTGTATGGCTATGGGACAGGCAATGGGCGCGGCGGCAGCGCTGGCCGTGCAAAGGGGAGTCGCCTCCAGAGAGATCAGCAGCCGTGATATCGTGGCCCTGACGGTTGAGCACGGCGCGGTTCCTGTATAAATTTTATTCGATGGTGAAAAAATGAAAGAAATTTCTGAAGCCTCACGAAAAGTGCCTGTGATCGCCGAGACAGATGTACTGGTTGTTGGAAGTGGGCCAGGCGGTTTGTCTGCTGCGATCAGTTCGGCACGCGCAGGAGTTGAAACGATGCTGGTCGAACGCTATGGTTGTTTTGGCGGTAACCTGACAAATGTCGGGGTCGAAGGCATCGCCTGGTATCGTCATCCTAAAACAGTTGATCTTGAAGGGATTGGGATCGAAATTGAAGAACGGGCAAAAGCGCAAAATGCCAGTTACGATGAGCCGCAATCCAGTAGTCAGGGGATCAAATCCGAATTATTCAAGGTATTGGCAGACGATTGGGTCCAGGAGGCAGGCATCAGGCCTCTGCTGCACGCAACGGCAGTGGATGTAATCCGCGATGGAAACGCAGTCACAGGCATCGTTGTTCAGAGTAAATCGGGGCGCCAGGCAATTCTGTCCAAGCGTATTATCGATGCGACAGGTGATGCAGATATTGTAAAAATGGCAGCTGCACCTGTTCGTAAAACGCCTAAGGAAGAGATGATGGCGGTTACGGTCATGTTCTCATGTTCCGGCGTAGATAAAGCCCGCTTCCTGGACTATGTACGCGAAAATCCCATGAATTATCGAGACTGGGGTCATGAGTGGGGTATAAAAACGGATGGCAAAGAGGATCAATTATTTAGCCCGTATCTTGATGAGCCATTTGAAAAAGCACGAAAGAAAGGGTTGATTCCACCTACTCTGAAAAGCATCGGCGGCACCTGGAGCGGTATCAGTGATTCGGGAGATGCCACCTATCTCAATATGGTTCATATGAGCGGGTATGATGGCACGGATGTTTGGGATTTGACCCGGGCGGAGATCGAAGGGCGACGACAGGCGATCCTGGCGATCAAGGCTCTGCAGGAATTTGCCCCCGGATTTGAGAAGGCTGATCTGCGGAATTTTGGGATGACGTTGGGGATACGGGATACGCACAAGATTATAGGGCGATATAACCTCACCGAAGAGGACGTCCGTAATCAAGCCCGTTTTGATGACGCAATTGGCATTTTCCCCGAGTTCATTGATGGCTATGGTTTGCTGATTTTACCGACAACCGGCCGTTACTATCATATTCCATACGGTGCCCTCGTGCCCAAAGAGGTGGATAATCTGCTGGTGGCAGGTCGTTCCATTGCCGGCGATAAAATTTCCCACGCCTCAGTGCGGAATATGATGTGTTGTGCGGTTTCAGGACAGGGGGCAGGTGTCGCAGCAGCGATCTCTCTCAAGTGTGGTGTCACAACTGCTGAGGTCAAGATCGGGTTTATCCAGGCAGAGCTAAAGCGTCAGGGAGTGCGTTTTCAATAATAGACAGCAAGGCAGGGAAAAGGAAATCGGCGTTTTTTATGTTCAATTATATTGGAACGTAGAGTAGTTAAGTGTATTGAGAGAAACATGATAAAAAAGAGAGACTGTTTAACAGCCTCTCTTGATAATAACGGACTCCATCCCTGTAACTAGGGTGGTGGTGGCACATCGACCAGCTCAATCGCATCCACATCAGTAGGTCCGTGGGCTGGCCTGTCTGGTGCGATGATAACAACGTATTGATAATCTCCAAGCGGGGGGTGGCTGGGCGCATTATCGACATCG
>NZ_CEYOSI010000207.1:0-6117 GCF_982879505.1 Candidatus Desulfolinea nitratireducens | reverse complement strand
CTTGACCTGATTTTAGCTCGTTATCGACTACAGAACTGCGTAACATGAGTAATGATTTCATAGAAGTCATCGGGGTTTTTCCAATAATTTTGGCGTCAGGTTGCATAAGGCAGCATGGAGTAAATTGAGGGTGTTTTCCCAATCCCTGATCCGGCAAAGCCCCATCGCAGTATGGGCATATCGTCCAGGCACAGAGACAGAGCCAGTCGGGATCCCGGCTCGCGAGATGTGGATCGCACCCGCATCTGTCCCGCCGCCGCCCGGTTGCCTGTATTGATAGGGGATATTTTCTTTATCACCGGTCTCGCTCAACCAGCGGATAATTCGCGGGTCTGAGAGGGTGCCTCTATCCACTGTGTAAATGGCAGGGCCACCCCCGAGCTTTGTGTTATAGCGGATATTCTCGCTATCGTCGTGCATCGGAAGGTCATAGGCGGGCGTCGAATCAATTGCCAGCGCCAAATCCGGGTCAAGAGTGTGTGCCGCTATTTTTGCGCCCCGAAGCCCAAGTTCCTCCTGGACAGTGAAGGCAGCCAGCAGGTTGATATTTGAGGGGGCATTTTTCAATAGCTCGATCAGGATGGCGACGCCGAGACGATCATCCAATGCCTTCGCGCGGATGGAATACTCCATCCGCAGAAATTTGGTGGCGAAGGTCGCCCGATCCCCAACCTTGACGTTTGGCTTGCCCGGCCCAACGTCGATCCGTAACGCGCTGACGGGGACTGTTTTGCTGTGCGCACCTGATGCGACTAAATGAATTGGCCCAACCCCGATCACGCCGGGAATCTGCTCCTTGCCAATCCAGACAGGTTTTCCGGCAAGCTGGCGAGGATCGATCCCACCGATGGTGGTGAATTCAAATAAGCCATCACCAGCATCATTGACCAGCATAAACCCGACTTCGTCCATATGGGCGGCCAGCATCACGTTGAGATTATTTTTACCCTTTCCGCGTTTGGTGGCCAGCAGATTGCCCATTGTGTCAACTTTGATCTCATCGACCAGGGATTCTATCTCAGCTCGTACGATCTTGCGGACTGCACCCTCATCGCCCGAGACGGCCACGGTATTGGTTAGCTTTTCCAAAAATTTAATTTGGGGGTTTCTGATTTTTAACATCATCAATCATCCCAAACGATCTTTTTAAGAAAATCTGGTTCAAGCATGGCTATAAATTCTGCCAGCAGGCGTCCCACTCGTTGGATATCTTTCAATGCAACCATTTCTATCGGGGAATGCATATAGCGGATCGGAATGCTGATCAATGCAGTGGGAATACCTTCTGCCACAAGTTGCAGGTCGTCGCCGTCGGTGCCAGATCTGCCAGGGAGGATTTCGATCCCATAAGGCATCTCCAGTTTCTTAGCTAATTCCTTGAATTCTTTATATAAAAATGGATGAATAACAGATCCCCAGCCGATGGTGGGGCCACTCTCGAGTTCGAATGTTTCCCAGTTATTCGCACCGGGACCCTTGGCAAAAGTTACATCCACAGCAATGGCGAGATCGGGGCGGAGTTGGAAGGCGGAGGTCCTTGCCCCCATATGTCCAAGTTCCTCCTGGACGGTGGCCGCAGCCCAGATATCCCAGGCGTGCTGGCGGGATTGCAGCTCTTCAAGGCAAAGCGTCAGTGCAGCTACCGATGCGCGATTATCGAGGGAATGACCGACCAATACCCCGCCGCTCATCTCAATTGGCTCGGTTGCAAAGGAGATCAAATCTCCAATTTTAACTTTTTTAGAGACCTGCCCTGCGCTGAGCCCCAGATCTACAAGAAGATGATTAATGCCAACAGCACCCTCTGCCGCTCCTTCGGGAAGGAGATGCGCGGGCGGCTGGACGATGATCCCGGGCAGATCGCTTCTTCCATGAATGGTGACAGCCTGCCCCGGTAAAACGCGGATATCAATTCCACCGATATGGGTCAGGTGGAGAAATTCACCGGAGATTTTTGTCACGATCAGGCCAATCGCATCCATATGGGCGGCGATCATCAGAGAGGGGCGCGGTTCCTGCCCGTCTCCACGCTTCAATCCATGCAATGAGCCAAGGGCGCTCAGGTTGAGTTCATCCGTCAGGGGTCGCCACGCTTCTTCTATCAGGCCCGTTACAGGAGTCTCATACCCGGAGAGCCCGGAGGTTGAGATTAAGGATTTTAGAAATTCGGTTGACATCGGTTTATTTATGAAAGTTCCTGTTTTAAAGAAAGGTGACTATTATAGTACTTGTTTTATCTTCGATGGCCTGGATAGCGAAGTAGGTGCCCATATTCCTTTGTGTCATCAAATCCGACATATTTCAATGAGATACTATTGACAAAATGTTAGTAAAGATATATTATGTAAGTAATCACCATGAGAGGGCACACCTAAGGTTTCGTCCGAAGGTTACTCCCTCTTTTTTAATTTCTATATTCCAACTTTGCTTTCAGGTCAGTAACAAATACCATATACGGGCGGTATTTTCTAAGCAATGATGAATAGCTATATTTGTTGGGGATAACGATTTGTGATAGTTTATTGAGTGTTTCAAGGTATTCAATTAGGCAGAAATAATCCCCGTCACCTGAAACTATAATAGCATTATCATAATTGGGAAATTCTATCATTGTATGTAAGACTAACTCAGCGTCAACATTGCCCTTTGTGAATTTTTTCTTTCCATCCCCATAATCAATCGTGGGCTTGTAAATTAACTCGTAACCTACGCCCTTAAGAAACCTGTATAGTTTTTTATTGCCATCGACACGGCCAATAAATAAATAAGATTTATTGACTTTGTACTTGTCTTTAAGATAGATAAAAAAGCGCTCGAAATCAAGTTTCCAGCCTTGATAAATTATCTTTCCTGATTTATTTGTCAGATCGTATAGGACAGATAAATTAAGGTTCTGACTGTCTATAAAAGCATAAGTCACTTTTTTAGTGTTGCCCATAATTTCTTTCCAAGCCGCCGGATAACGGGGCAATTGTTTTGGATAATTTCAAAATAATAAGGGATATTTAAAAAAATAACTATGGTGAGCCTGTCTCAACCGCAGTTGTTGGGGTTGATGTATTCGTTGGTGTATACGTAGAGGTTGGAGTGGATGTAAAAGTAGGCGTAGCTGTTTTACTGGGCGTTGGGGAAGGTGTATAGGTATGCGTGGAAGTAGATGTTGGGCTCGAAGTAAAGGTCGGAGAAGGCGTCCACGTCGCGGTATGAGGCTGGAAGGGTGTTGACGATGGAGTAGAGGTTAGTGTGGGCGTGGGCGTTAAGGTGGAAGTGGCAGTAGGGGTGGGGCTGGAGGTGGGTGATGCGGGCGTCCCCAAGGTTGGGGTCACGATAACAGGCTCGGGGGAGGCTGTACCGCTTGCGTTGGGGGTACCGATTCCCGGTTCGGGTGCTAATCTAACCGCAATAAATCCCAGGCAATAACAGGGAATGGTTGCAAGAATGATAGAAATTAGAATCAAGCGGCGGCGTGCACCAGGGTTGGTATAAGTATCCATGATTTCTCCTTGCTGATAATAACATTACTCAGATGGCAGAGCAAGTTATAACGGTATAATTCAACTATGATTCCAATTTCTTTAAAAATCACTGGATTTCTTTCTTATCAGGAAAGCGTCGAACTCGATTTTCAGGATTTTGATCTGGCCTGTATCTCCGGGAATAATGGCGCCGGAAAATCATCCCTGCTCGATGCGATCACCTGGGTGCTTTTTGGACAGGCACGAAAACGTGACGAGGCCCTCATCAACCTGCAATCAAAAACCGCAGAGGTTATTTACATTTTTGATTATGAGGAAAATCATTATCGCATCCAGCGGACGATGACACGTGGAAAGACGAAATTGCTTGAATTTCAGGTCAAAGATAATGATTTATGGCGTCCGCTCACTGAGCATTCTTTGCGCGCCACGCAGGAGCGGATCGAGCAAATTTTACGCTTGGATTACGAAACTTTTGTCAACGCCGCCTTTTTTTTGCAAGGTAAGGCGGACCAGTTTACCCAGCAAAACGCCAGCAAACGCAAGGATGTTTTGAGCAGTATTTTGGGATTGGAAGTTTGGGATGAATATAAAATGCGCTCGGCTGCCCGTCGTCGGGATGTGGAACAGGAGCTGGATACTGTCGATGGACGTGTCGCAGAAATTGACGCGGAACTTGCTGAGGAGGATGCCCGAAAAGAAGGACTGATAACACTCGAAAGCGAGCTTGGACGTTTATCTGCTACCCGTAAAACACAGGAATCTGTGCTTGAGAATATTCGCCGTTTAACCGCCTCCCTTGATGAGCAACGGAAAATGGTGAATACGCTGGCAGAGGCCTTGTCCCGTTCCCAGCGCGCCCAGGAAGATCTGCAATCCCGTCGCGCTGAGCGTAATACCGAACGAAATCGTTATGCCGATCTTCTTGCCCGCGCCGCTGAAGTGGATGCATCCTATACAGCCTGGAAGGAATCCCGTGAGGCTCTTGCCAAATGGGAGCAGACCGCTGCCCAATTCCATGAGCAGGATGCGAAGCGGCAGCCTTTCCTGCAGACGATCAATGCTGAAAAAGCACGCCTTGAGCAGGAATTGAATGGGTTGGAAAAACAGAGCGTTGAAAATGAAGCGCAGCGAGTGGAGATCGGGGAAATACAGAATAAGATTAAGCTTGCTCAAAAGAGTGTCGAAGAGGTGGAAAAAAGAGTGATAGCGCGGGATGCTTTCCAAAGTGAACAGGCTTCAGCGCGTGAAAAATATGCCGTCCTGCAGGTGGAGAACAGACAATTCAAAACAGAAATGGACGCGCTCAAAGTAAGGATCGAGGAATTCAAAGTAATCAAGACTGCCGCCTGTCCCCTTTGCGGTCAGGAATTAAGCGAAGATCATCGCTCTGAAACTTTGACGAAAATGGAAAAGGATGGCAAGGCCCAGGGTGATCAATATCGTGCCAATACCTCCGAGATGAATGCGATCTTTGCAGAGGTGGAAAATTATGCAACCCGCAATAAGGAATTTGAATCTCTTGACCAGGAACGTTTATCTGCCTCAACAAAACTGACCCAACTTAGCGAACGTCTCTCCACGATCCAGAAAGGAGCCTCAAAATGGGCGCAGGAAGGCGAAAAACGCTTTAAAGAATTGTACAAAATTCTTGAAAAAGAAAGCTTTGCAAAGGATCTGCGGGTCCAATTGGCAAAAGTGGATCAGGAATTAAAAAAACTGGGCTATGACGCCGCCTCTCATGATGCCGCCCGAAAAAAGGAAGGTGAACTTCGTGTGGCCGAAGATGACTTCCTCACCCTGGAATCGGCCCGGGCAGCGTTAAAACCTCTTGAAGAGGAGATCGCCAATCTCGACCAGCAAAGCAAAAAGCTGCAAAAAGAAATTGACCAACAACAGATCGAGCATGAGGGGACCCTGGCTGCATTCGCGGCAGCCGAATCCCAGGCGCCGGACGAGACCGCAGCCTATGCTGAACTATTGCAGATCCAGGAGAAAGAGAATCAACTCAATCAGGAGGTCGGTGCAGCGCGCCAAAAGGTGGAAGTGCTTGCGGGGTTGCGCATCCGCAAATCGGATTATGCCTCCCAGAGAGAAGATCTATCTCTGAAGATCAGCCGTTATAAAAAACTGGAGCGCGCTTTCGGCAGGGATGGCGTTCCGGCCCTTTTAATTGAACAGGCCCTGCCCGAGATCGAAGAAAAAGCCAATGATCTGCTCGACCGTTTGAGCAATGGGCAGATGTCGATTCGTTTTGTGACCCAGGCTTCGTTTAAAGATTTCAAACGCGACGACATGAAAGAAACCCTCGATATCCAGATCAGTGATAGCGCGGGCGTCCGGGATTATGAAATGTTCTCTGGTGGAGAGGCTTTTCGGGTCAATTTTGCGATCAGGCTGGCGCTCTCAAAAGCCCTTTCGCAGCGCAAAGGGGCCCGTTTGCAAACCCTGATCATTGACGAGGGCTTTGGTTCGCAGGATGCACAGGGACGTCAGCGACTGATCGAGGCCATTAACCAGGTCAGGGGTGATTTTGCCAAAATCCTGGTGATCACGCATCTCGAATCGCTTAAGGATGCTTTCCCGACCCAGATCTTTGTTGAAAAAGGGGATCAGGGATCAACAGTGCGGGTGATCTAGT
>NZ_CEYOSI010000206.1:2748-6127 GCF_982879505.1 Candidatus Desulfolinea nitratireducens | reverse complement strand
CCCACGCGTAGCAAGTCTAAGTCACAAACTCTGCAAGATACAAAGATAAAAGCAAAGGCACTAGGCAGGTAGAACTTCTTCAGCCTCAAGTTTTGCCTTTGAAGCCGACATATCCAGCCGGGTTGAAAGCCAGTAAGCAATTGCCAGCATAATGACCTCCATCCCGAAGACAGAGGAATAAGCGGCAAATGCACTGCCCCCCAACCAAAAACGGACGATATCGACAATGCTGCCGCCGATCAGGCTGCCGAGTGCATGACCGATCATATTAGCCATACCCCAAACACCCATCAACATCCCGGCGCGGATTGGTGTGGTAAAGGAGATAATGCCGGTGAGCATCCCTGCGCCAGCCATTCCGGTCCCAAAGCCCATTACGAAAACGATAGCTTTGAAGGCATCGGCCTGTCCAACCAGGCCAAGAATGATGAGTCCAACAAATACCAGTGCGCTGGACACAATCCCGATCCTCATTACTTTCATATAACCAAGCCATTTGATAAATACTGTCCCAGAAAGGATCATGGCGAGCATCACACCGATACCCCAGAACATGGTCAGACGAGTGGTGTCACCTACTGGCATATCTAAAACGAGCGCACCGTAGGGTTCAAGGAGGACGTCTTGTGCAAGGGTGCCAATAAAAGTAAACAGGACGAGAATAAAGAAAGAGCGAATTTGTTTATCAGGCAAGACCACTTCTTGTAAAACCTGCTTGAAGGGTGTTTTGCTTGCCGAGGCTACCGCTGTATCGACATCTTTCCCACGCGGCTCTTGTTTTATGGCGGCAAAAATTGCCAGAACAAGAACAACCACGGCAACACCAATTGCAACCTTGGTCAGGCCGGCGGGATCATAATTTTCGAGAGCTTTTCCTAACCCGCCTGCTCCAGCGATGAGACCAAGCAACGTGGCAACTTCGTAAAACGTAACAGCGCGGGCACGGCCGGATTCGCTTTCATAACGGTCTGCGACAAGAGCCTGGAAGGTATTATGTCCCAGGTTTCGCCCTACACCGTAAATCAGAAAGGCTGTAAATACACCAATGGCGAGAACAATGCCACTGCCAGCAAGATTGATTGAGAGCATGCTGATTGAAATGATCCCCAAACCAATCAGGAATGCGCCTAAAACAATATATGGCTCGCGGCGTTTCCCAAAGAGTAAAAAACCATCTGAGCGATAGCCGAACCAGATTCTGGCTGGCGAGACCAGCAGCGGTACCGCAAAGAAAAGCCCGACCAGCGAAGCGGGCATTTCCATCTCGGCGATCATAATTCTATTGAGCGTTCCGCCGATAAGGGCACCGCTCAGACCATATGCCACAGGAAAAAAGCCAAGACGAATGTTGTTGAGTACACGAGCGACGGTTTTCATTGAATTTCCTTTCAATCTCTAATTCAGGTACGACTGGGCTTGTTTTACCGCCTGACGTCCCTGTTGGATACAATCCGGCACACCAATGCCACGATATGAACTCCCTGCCAAATATACGCCAGTAGGGAGCAAGTTTTCAATTTCAGTCACCAAATCAAGGTGACCTACATCAGCCTGAGGGAAACTATGCGGCCAGCGGAAGGGGACTATCTCAATTGGCTCCGCTGTAATGCCGATCAACTCTCTCAATTCATTTTGAACAGTTTTTTGTAAATCTGCATCCGACATCTCAACGATCTCGGGCCTGCTTCCGCCAAAAAATACGCGGATCATGCTATAAGTTTCCGGTGATCGGGTGGGCATCTTCAAAGATGTAAAGGTAATCGCATCTATAGCGCGATTCTCCCTTCGAGGGATCATCAATCCGTGAATACGAACGGGGGTGACCGCATCTTCAGCCTTATAGATCAAGGTCACCGTACCGATATTTTCATGCCGGATGGTTGCCAATTTTGCAGCCGATTTTTTAGCAATATCATTCAATAAATTCGCAGTCACATTGGCCGGCGTGGTGAAAATCAATGCATCAGCAGATAGAGTTTCTCCATCTGCCAAAGTAATTTGGTAGTTCCCACCATTCTTTGCGACTCTGGTAATTTCCGCCCTTAATCGAAGATCGCCCGTCAATTGATTTACCAGCTCATCAGCCAGTTCCTGTAAACCATATGCAAATGCTCCGAAACGAGGGCGCTTTTCTTCTCCATTTTTCTTATTCTTTCGGGTGGCTACCATCCGGCCAATTACAGCTTTAAAAAGACCCCCATAATCCGCTTCCATTTCCCGCATGATCGGCGAGGAAACGAGAATGCTTTGCGTATCCGGATTGGTATTATAAATACCGCCAAGAATCGGTCCAATGAATTTGTCAAGGGCTTCACGTCCCAGGCGTCGCGTGACAAAATCAGCCAGGGATTCATCCAAATCGTCTTTTTTTGCAGGCTGGAAAGGTTCTGTCAGCATGCGCATTTTGCTGCGCAAACTCATCAGTGGAGATTTCGCAAAAGCAATCGGAGCAAGAGGAACGGCGACAGGCTTCCCCCCATCAAGGATAAATATATGGCGAGTTTCCGCACCGGGATCAACCATCTTATCCTTTAGACCCAATTCGCAGGCCAGGTCCCATGCTTCTGGCTTACGTGTGATAAAAGATTCTGGGCCTCCGTCAATGATGCCCTTTCCTCCGGGCAAATTAACAATTTTCGTATGCACCTTTCCACCCAAACGATCATCTTTTTCTATCAGGGAATAAGATAAACCAAGCTGTTGTGCTTCCCAGACTGCACTCAATCCAGTAATGCCGCCACCAATAATAATTATTTTCTTACGTTCAGGCATTTTGCCTCCCTGACGAAAAAATGATTTCTGTAAGCGCCTGGATATGTAATTCGCTATCATTCAACGCGGGGATGTAGCGGAGCTCTCCCCCACCAGCATTCTGAAAAAGATTTCGCCCCTCATATTCGATCTCATCTACCGTTTCAAGACAGTCAACTGCAAAGCCGGGGCAGACCACATTTAAATTAGTTAACCGATCAGCACCAAATTTTTCAAGAGCTTCATTTGTATAGGGTTTGAGCCACTCCTGGCGCCCCAAACGAGACTGGAAGGTTGCCACCCAATCACCCACTTCCAGAAAAAGTTTTGCTGCGAGCAGTTCTGCGGTTCGCAAACACTCTACCTCGTATGGGTCACCTTTGGTCACATAATCTTTGGGAATGCCGTGAAAGGAAAGCATCAGCTTTTCTGGTTTCTGAGATTGATTCCAAGCTTCTTTGATACTTGTCGCCACCGCCGAGATATAAGCTGGATGGTCGTGATACCCATTAATAGTTTGAATAGATGGCATCCACCGCCATTTTTTCAGCTCATTAAAAGCGGCTTCGATGATCGTTCCACTGGTCGTACCGGAATATTGAGGAAAAAGAGGCAGGATGATCAGATC
>NZ_CEYOSI010000206.1:0-2738 GCF_982879505.1 Candidatus Desulfolinea nitratireducens | reverse complement strand
ATCAGATCCGTCACACCACGCTCACGAAGTTGTGCCAGGGCATCTTTGATCGATGGATTGCCATACCGCATCCCGACCGCGACACTCAGGCTTGCCTCCGGGGACCGGGTGCGGAGAGCGACTTCCAATTTTTTTGCCAGGTCTTCGGTATGATAAAGCAAAGGAGATCCGCGTTCATCCCAGATCCGGCTATATAAACGCGCCGACCGACGTGGACGGGTATTGAGGATGATGCCATGCAGGAGCGGCAACCAAACCCAACGCGATAATTCAATTACCCGAGGATCAGCCAAAAATTGCGCTAAAAAACGCCGCACCGCTTTAGGCGTTGGGGCGTCTGGAGTGCCTGTGTTGGCCAGTAAAATACCAAGGGTTGGTGTTTTGGAATTGATCATATTAGTGTCCTTAGTCACAATCAGAAAGAGTTTACCGAAGGGCACCAATTATGCACATGGAGCTTTCTATACAATTCAATTAAGTACAAATAAGAAAAGCCTCAGTAATTTGACCTGAGGCTTTTTTGTGAAGACTATTTACTCAGCAGATTAGAGTATTTTTTTGTTGGTTTCTTTCAATTCTGCCAAGAGATTCCCCAACTCTGTCAATACACCACTTTATTTGAATTTCAGATATTCAAAACCGGCAAAGGACATCGCGCACCACTTACCATCTTCAAACTCAATCCAGACACTCTGTGAATGCAGACGCGTTCCTTTAATCTTTTCCCCTTTTTCAAGGACAGCCACTTTGGGGTAGTTAATCCCAGGGCCACTGCGGACATTCAAGAGTTCGCCGGTAACTTCGAAATCCAGATTGGGGAGATCAACAACACCAGGAAGATCTAATTCAGGGTGACTGGTTGTTTCTGAACCTTTTAAATAAGGCATTGGGTCTTCATAGCCTTTATAATCAGGATTTTTACCCGAAACTCTAAGACCAAAATGCAAATGTGGTCCCGTACTGGCTCCGGTATTATTGCTACGGCCAATGACTGTCCCTGCACTTACACTTTGCCCTGCGGAAACAGTTGCATTCGCCAGATGAGCATAATATGTGTGATAAGTTTTCGAGCCATCTTTGTGGCGAAGCTTGATGTAATTGCCATATCCACCATCTTCAAATGAAATTTTCTCTACGATACCAGCCGCAGCAGCCTTAACGGGAGTCCCATTGGGGATGCCAAAATCAACGCCATTATGGCCTGGAAAACCCCACTTGGCATAAAACGACGGGTTGCCACCGAATTGCTGGGTAATAGGACCACTTACAGGATACACTAGGGAAATTGCCATTTCTCCTCCTACATATGAACGTCTAATAATACAATGATCAACTGTGAAGTCTATCAATTAGATAAACTATAGCATAGTTTTACAAATATCGAAATCAACTGTTCGCGTTACAAATTATGATCGAAAAGTATTAAGACAAAAAAAGCAGCCTAAACCTCAAAGACCCACTCCCCTGCGCGCATGACTGGCTCGGCCTTCCCCTCTGCTGTGACCCCATCCACATCCATATCACCGGAACCAAACATAAAGTCAATATGAATCAGGCTGTCATTCCCTCCAGCCTGCGCGAATTCATCAACAGACATCGTCTCGCCACCTTTAAGCGTGAACTGATACGCACTGCCCAAAGCCAAATGGTTGGAAGCGTTTTCATCATAGAGAGTGTTCATAAAAATCAGGCCTGATTGTGAGATCGGCGACTTGTGTGGGATTAAGGCAACCTCTCCAAGAAAACTCGCATTTTCATCCATTGCCAGGATGTTTTTCAGCACCTCTTCACCCTTTTCAGCAGAAAAATCGACCACCTTGCCCTCAGAAAAGGTCAACTTAAAATTCTCGACCAGGCTGCCATAATAGTTCAATGGCTTGGTCGCTGTGACGGTGCCTTCGGTCTGATCCTTATGCGGCAGTGTAAATACTTCCTCTGTCGGTAGATTTGGTGCGAATGGAATATCCTGTGATGATTTACCCTTGCCGCCTGCCCAGAGATGCCCCTTCGGCAAACCTACTCGAAGGTCCGTCCCCGAAGCCTTAAATATCAGCGCTGTATATTTTTTAGATGTGAGATATTCCCTGCGCTTGGCAAGATTTGCCAGGTATCCCTCCCAAAACGCGATTGGATCCGGATTATCGAGACGACAAGCCTTGAAAACAGCTTCCCATAAACGGGATAAAGCCGCATCTTCCGAAATGTCCGGGAATATTTTCGTCGCCCAATCCGGTGTGGGGGGGCAAATCACTGTCCATTGAACGGCGTTGATACCCTGTTGATCTCCTATCGCTTTATAATGCTTCGCGCGGGTCTTCCGGTGGATCGCGACAATATCAGGATCTTCACCCTTTGACAACTCAGGATCGCGGCCCCAAACCTGCAGGTAGGCATCCCCCTCTTGCATAGAATCTGAAATACCCTCGAACAGCCATCCAGAGAACTCCTCGAAGGAGTCCCGGGGTGCATTCTGATACCTGATCTTGTGAATCGGTTCATCAACCCAAACAACAGAAACAAATCGACTGCCAAGTTGATAGGCGCTGGCCGCGATCAAGCGCACCAGAGGGGCGGTGTCCAGCCCGGCAAGGACAACAAGCCGTTGACCGGGTTGAATATTCAACCCAACCTTAACAACCAAATCAGCATATTTCTTGAGTTTTAGATCAAAATTTGAACTTGTCATATATCCTCTTTTATTTCAATTATGCGATGGTTAACTTTCCGAGTACAATACC